>NZ_AZRK01000002.1:0-231691 GCF_002895485.1 Petrotoga sp. 9PWA.NaAc.5.4 | reverse complement strand
TATAAAATTCTTGTTTCTAAAGTACCTCTTATAATATTTACTTACTTTAGAAATTATGAAACTTAAAGTTTAAAACTTTTATAAAATACCTCTTAATTTGGAGGAATCCATGTAGAACTTATATTCATATCTTCGATGCTCGTACCGAATAGACTCTATCTTACCATTCGCTCATCATTTAAATTCGTTATTTGCGAACGAAAAGGTATTATTATTCTGAACAAACTTCCGCTATTTTCTTCGCTATCTAATATAATTCTTGCATTATGCATTTCTAATATCGTTTTTACAATATAAAGTCCTAAACCTAAACCCGGCACTTGCCTTGTTCTTGATTTATCGACTCTATAAAACATATTAAAAATCTTTTTTAACTCTTTAGAAGGAATTCCAATTCCTGTATCTTCTATTTCTAATATAACGTCTTCATTTTCTCTGTACAACCTTAACCAAACAGTTTTTTCACCAGCTTCTTTTAAGCTTGTAAATTTGAAAGCATTATCTAAAAGATTATATACTGCTTGCAATAATCTGTCTTCATTTCCATATATATAAATATTGTCCGATATTTCTGAATTAAATTCAATTTTAGTTTTCTCTGCTACTATCTTAAAAAAATCATAAGCCTTTTTAATTGTTTTGGATAAGTTAAAAGAAGAAAACTTTTTCTCTTCGGCTATATTTTTCTCCATTCTTGCTATATCTAATAAATCATTGAACATCCTCGTAAGCCGAGAAGTTTCCTCTTCAATTTTTTTTAGCAGGATATAAATATCTTCACTTAAATTTTCTTCGCTTAATATAGTTTCTAAATATCCATTTATTATTGATAAAGGAGTCCTCATTTCATGAGACATAATAGTGAGAAATTCTTTTCTAAGATCTTCCAAATTTCTTTCTTTCGTAATATCTGTCAAAATAATGACTCTATAATTTTCAATATTTATAGATTTTATTTTACATTTAAAATATCTTTTCTCTGGATAATAAAAAGGTATTTCTTCCTCCATATCTTCATCTGATTTAAAACTTTTTATTGCTAAATCTATTAAATTATGATTATCCATAACCTCTGTTAAAGATCTTCCTACAAAATCCTCTGTTGTGAATATATTTATAGCCGTGAGATTTGCAAAATCTATTCTAATTGTATCAGATTGATGAAATGATACTAAAATTACCCCTTCTGAAAGCGTATCTAATATTGAAAATACATTTCTTCTTCTATACTTCTCAAATTTATACTTTTCCTCTAAATTTTTTATATAAGTATTTAATTGAAGTAATAAGAAATCATCTAAAGGATTTTTTATATTCAAGTTTAAAATTTTCAATAACTCGCTTTTTAGATTTTGATAGGATTTTTCTAATCTTTTTTTTCTTAAGTAAAGAAAGAAAACCACAATGATTAGCAAAATGATAATACCTATATATAAAGCATTCAAAAAAATTCACCTTTCTAAAAAATAATTAAAACATCCAAATACCTATTTAGCAATATTTATTTTATATTAAAGTAATTTTTGATTAACTTTAAAAAACGGCAGAGAAGATTATCCTCTGCCGAATTTTTTAAATATCTCTTTCCTTTCCAGGATCTCTGAATTTATAACCTTTTCCTCTGACAGTTATTATATATTTTGGATTAGAAGGATCTTCTTCAATTTTGGTTCTTAATCTTCTAATATGCACATCAACGGTTCTTGTGTCTCCATAATAATCATAACCCCATAATTTATCTAAAAGAACGTCTCTGCTAAAAACTTTACCTTCATTTTTTGCTAGGAAAACTAATAAATCGAACTCAAGGGGTGTAAGGCTAACCGGTTGATTCCTTACCCATACTTCTAATCTTTCAGTATCTATAACTAAGTCTTTAGCAGTTATTTTCTTGGGTCCTTCTTCTTTCATTTGTGCAGAAGCTGCTTGTCTCCTGAAAATACTTTTTATCCTTGCGATTAACTCTCTAACATTAAAAGGTTTCGTTACATAATCATCGCTTCCTAATTCCAAGCCAGCAACTTTATCAGCTGCATCATCTTTAGCACTTAGAATCAATACAGGTGTATTTTTATAATTTTCGTTGGATTTCAAAATTCTAATTAAATCAAATCCATCCATTGAACCAGGAAGCATTATGTCTACAATAAAGAAATCAGCATCTTTTTCCTCTAACTTCTTTAAAGCTTCATCTGCAGAAATAGCAGTGATTACTTCATAACCTTCTTTTGATAAATTTAAGGATAACATTTCAGAGATCGCTGGATCGTCTTCAACTATCATAAGAGTTTTTTTTGCCACTTTCTTTCCCCCCTTTGGGATGCAATATTTATAAATCTTTGGAATTTTCAAACACATTTAATCCTTTTAATTGTTGATTTATATATTTTCTTAACATTTTTTTGGAAACGATGTTTCTTGTTACTTCAAATTCAGCTATTTTATTTAATTCATCAAAAGCTTCTCCTTTAAAAAAAACTTTATTTGCAACTACCTCTGTAATCTTTAATTTTATAAATACCTTAAAAGAATACGGCGTAGGTGAAAGATGATCAATACTACTGTGTGAAACTACCGAAACATGTTCATCGTCTAAGACATCTTTTAACGTATAAAAACAGCATTTGTGGATTTCTCCAATTAATGCAGTAGTACTTAAAACATGAAAATTTTTTACCTCTTCATCTTCTTGCCACAAAAAACTGTCATCTTTTACTTTAAAAGAATAGTTAAACTCTTTATCTTTAAGCAAACTTATTCTTTCGAGCAATATATTCATACGTTACCACCTTCTCAGAAAGAGTGGTTTCATCCTCATTAGAATTTTCTACCGAATCTTTCAAATCTTCAATATCTTTATTTAAAAGGTCTTTTAATTCTTGACCAGAGATGGTTTCTTTCTTGAGTAAATATTTAGCAATTAGATGCAACTTTTCTTTATTTTCTAAAAGAATAGATTTAGCTTTTTCATAACTTTCGTTAATCAACCTCTTCACTTCAGAATCTAATTCTTTTGCTGTTTCATCGGAATAGTTTTTTTCTCTAAACAGTTCACGCGCTAAAAAAGTTTCTTCACTTTCTTCACTCCAAACAACAGGTCCTATTTTTTCACTCATACCTAATTCTGCAACCATTTTTCTTGCGAGGTCTGTGGCTCTTTTTAAATCATTCTCAGCTCCAGTCGTAATCTCGTTAAATACTATGTCTTCGGCTGCTCTGCCACCTAACATTATAGTTATTTCATCCAATATTTGTGATTTGCTCATGAGATACCTATCTTCAGTTGGCAATTGAAGTGTATAACCCAATGCAACGTATCCTCTTGGAATTATAGTAACTTTATGAACAGGATCAGCATTCGGTAAAAAGGAACCTATTATTGCATGACCAAGTTCATGATAAGCTACAACAGCTTTTTCTTCTTCAGATAATACTCTCGTTTTTCTCTCAGGGCCTGCAATGACTCTTTCAATAGCTTCTTCACAATCACTCATCGTAATATATTTTTTACCGTTTCTTGCAGCTAAAAAAGCAGCTTCATTAACTAAATTTTCCAAATCCGCCCCTGCAAAACCAGGTGTTGATCTTGCTAATACGTCTAAGTCTACATCATGAGATATTTTTTTCCCTCTAAAGTGTATTTTTAAAATCTCTTTTCTACCTTCAGCGTCAGGCAAGTCTATTACAACTTTTTTATCGAATCTACCAGGTCTTAGTAACGCTTTGTCTAAAACATCTGGCCTATTTGTTGCAGCCATAACAATTATACCTATACTCGGATCAAAACCATCCATTTCTACTAATATAGCATTTAAAGTTTGTTCTCTTTCATCATGCCCACCACCAAGACCCGCACCTCTTTGCCTTCCAACCGCATCTATTTCATCTATAAAAATTATAGCCGGTGCAGCTGATTTAGCTTGATTAAAAAGATCTCTTACTCTTGCAGCACCAACTCCTACGAATAGTTCTACAAAATCAGAACCACTTATATAAAAAAAAGGTACATCAGCTTCTCCCGCAACGGCACGTGCAAGCAATGTTTTTCCAGTACCCGGAGGACCAACCAAAAGTATTCCCTTTGGCATTCGCGCCCCTAACTTATTGAACGCTTTTGGATCCTTTAAAAATTTCACTATATCTATCAATTCTTCTTTTGCTTCTTTAACTCCAGCTACATCGTTAAAAGTAACTTTGGTTTTTTTAACATCGTACTTTTTAGCAGGACTTCTTATAAAACTCATTCCTTGATTTCCTGTACCTCTTGCCGGTCGAAGAAGTAGTGAGAATAACACTATAAGTAAAATTACGGGTAAAAGTATGGATAGAATAGAAACCCACCAACTGTTACCTATACTTGTTACATAATTAATTTTCACACCCTGACTCGCTAAACCATAGACAAATTGTTGATCTGTCAACAAATTTGGAGCATACGCTTTATAAAATAAACCCTTAATATCTTCTGCTCGAACATACCCAGAATCATCTATTTCTAAAGAGATGATTTCTTTGTTTTCAATTTTTTGCAAAAGGTCACTATATTGTATTTCCATGACGTTTTGGTTAACGATCAAACTACTAATACCAAAATATATGAACAACCCTATAATTATATAAATTATTAATAATCCAAAAATTCGCACACGGCTATTTTTTTGCAACTTAAAACCTCCTTATGTTTTGCTTATACTCACTTTAGAAATTATGAAACTTAAAGTTTAAATTTTTTATAAAATATCTCCCTGATTCTAATCCTCATTAATTGCTAATTTTTTACCTTTTTCGGTAATTGTACCGAAGGGAGGGGGAGAGGGCTCCGCCCTAGACCCATTGTAAACTCAAATGCTTATTTTTCAAAAATTCTCATTTCTAAAGTTCTTATTCTGCTTATTACGCCTTTGCTCCCAAACCATCGTAAAATAAAACGCTTATTTTCTGAAATTTTCTGTTCTCATTATGATTATGATTTTTTAATTATCAATAAATTATCCTTTTTTATTACTATAAATTTACTCAATCTCATTTTACCATCTTTTTTCATTTTGAGGGCCTTTTCTGTTTCTTCCATGTTTGGAGGATATTTATATGATTTTAAAAAAATCATTCTAAAAACTTCAACATCAAAAAAATCATGTTCCAATTTTTGAATAATTTCCTCTTTTTTAAAAATAACTCTTTCATGATATTTATTTTCAACATCTTTTCTATAATTCCAAGACAATTTAGCCAATCTAAAAAAACTTTCTTCATATTTTGGGTTTATTCCTTTTATTTTGGGAAGAATTTCATGTCTAATTTTATTTCGGGAATAGTCAAGTGAATAATTAAACACGTCTTCTACGAAATCTATACTATTAATTGTAACATAATTTGTTATTTCTTCCAAATCTACACACAACATTGGTTTTGCCAGATTTTCTTCTATGGGGGTTAATCCACCTATTCCATAAAAACCTGTACCACGTATAATCCTATACAAAATTGTTTCTGCTAAATCATTTTTATGATGAGCTGTTGCAATTTTATTATAATTAAGATCCCTTAATTTTTTATAAAAGAATTCGTATCTTAATGTTCTCCCCGCAACTTCTACACTTATTTTTTCTCTTTTAGCATATTCAAAAACATTTTTTCTTTCAGAAAAGAAGGGTATATTCAACTCTTCACATTTTTGTCTCACAAAAATCTCATCTTCTAAAGCTTCTTCTCTCATACCATGATTTAAATGGGCCACAGTTATTTCTAAGTCCATTATCTTTGAGATTTTGTTCATAGTATTTAATAACGACATTGAATCTTTACCACCAGAAATTCCTAATAGTATTTTATCATATTTGTTAAAAATTTTATAGTCTTTAATAAACTTCAAAATTTTTTTATCAAAACTTTGTAAAATCATAAAGTTCGCCTCTTTAATAAAAAACAAAAACGTCTTTATGGCGTTTTTTTATAATTTATTTAAAATTGGAGCCGGCGAAGGGATTTGAACCCCCAACCTACTCATTACGAATGAGCCGCTCTACCGTTGAGCTACGCCGGCAAAACAATCTTTAAAAAATCCTATACTTATTATACTACATAAATTTTTATTGTCAATTGGATACTTTACAAAAATGAATTTTTGTGATAAAATACTTTTGCATTGAACGTTGGGGACGTGGTGAAGTTGGTTATCATGCCGGTCTGTCACACCGGTGGCCGCGGGTTCGAGTCCCGTCGTCCCCGCCAAAAAAGGCGAACTAAATTTAGTTCGCCTTTTTTAAGTTTAATTTAATGTATGAATAATATTATTTTAATTAATCTAACATTTTTTATTATAAAATCATTTAAATATAACTTTGACTAAAATATGATATAATTAAATAACATAAATTTTACACTAATATTGTGTAAATTTATAAAGTTTAAATTTTAAAGTATTTAAATAACGGTTTAGATAGTTTAGAAAGAATTATTTTTTAAAAAATTTCAAATCTAAAAGATTGGTAAAGTTTTGACTTTAAAATTTTTAAAGCGAGCACAAATAATAATAATGATGAGTTAAAGGAGGATTAATATAAATGCAAAAACCAATTAATCATGATTTTTACATAGAGAGTTTTAATGAAATGGCTCAACTCTTTCAGGAAATAAATTGGAATGAAAGTGAAAAAGATTTCTTAGGTAAATTACTGAAAATAGCTATACGAATTATTCCGGAAGCTGAATGTGGTTCGATATGGTTAATTGAAGGTACTTTGTATAAAGCTGTAGTTGGGGAAGGATACGACGAAAATTTGATTATTAACATGGTGGTACCTTTCAATGAATCTTATATAAGTAAACACCTGGGTAAAGATATATTAGAAGTCCAAAATATTATTGATTATAACTCACCTGAAACAGGTTTGTATAAAATTAGTAAAATAATACACGAAAACAAAACTAATATGGTAACTTTAATAGCTGCTTTAAAAAATAAAGACGAAGTTATAGGACACATTTATATTGATAGTTTTAACATACCTTCTTTTGATGAAAGTTCTAAAAAATTATTAGAAATGTTTAGTAATTTAGCTTCAATCTTTTTAACTTTGAAGTTCCTTCGAGACTCCGAGAAAGAAAATAACGAGTTAAATGCTAACTATCTGAGTTTTATTAGCCATGAATTAAGAACGCCGCTGACTTCTATCATAGGTTTTGCAGAAACAATTTTAGAAAATGAGGATTTAGATAAAAAACAATTAAGAAATCTGATAAAAAAAATATTACTCTCCGCCAAACACATGAATTCCTTAATTAACGATATATCTACATATAATAAATTAAGCAGAGAAAGTAAACTGGAATTAGAAAAAGCAAATTTAAAAAGAATTATTTATGAAGTTTTGTCTATGCTGGAAGCATCTTCTTCACCAAACATCGAGATAGCTTTTGATTACCCAATAGATATACCTACCGATATTACTACAGACGTTACAAAGTTAAAACAAATTTTAGTAAATATCATTGAAAATGCTTTAAAATATACAAACAAAGGGCATGTAAAAATATATGTAAGGTATGACCCCCATACAAAACATTTTTTAATTGAAGTACAAGATACAGGACCAGGAATCCCTCAGGAAAATTTAAAAGATATATTTAAACCATTTGTTAGACTTTCAAAAGATAAACCTGGTAGTGGACTGGGGTTAGCTATTGTGAAAAGAAATATTGAAATTTTAAAGGGAAGTATAGAAGTAACTTCCGAAGTTGGCAAAGGAACTAATTTCAAAATAAAAATACCCCAATCTTTAGATCATATTTCAAAAAATAAAATTTAAAAATTATAGCTATTGCATAACTCTTCGAAGAAGTTTACAAATAAAACTTTTGAATTCTCACCTATCTTTAAAAGTCTATCCAAATTCTCAACTTTAATAAGTATCTTCTCTAAATATTCAATATCATACATTTTTTGTAGATTTAACTTATTTCCTTTATCTGTTTTAAAAGAAAAACCCAAAAAATTTGCTACTCGTTGTGAAGAAACCTCTGTTTTTTGACTTATTTTCATAATTTCTGGCCAAGTGTATTTTAATTTTTTTTCGGTGTTTAATATAACAGCATATAAATCCAAGAAATATCTAAAAATATAATTCGCTAAAGATATAGGAGAAAAATTAGGCATATTTATCACGGATTTAAATTTTTCAATTGTTATTGAAAAATTTTTTCTCGCCAAATCATAACAAAGTTCTTCATAAGAAGTTGTTGGAAAATAAGAGCATATATCTGTAACTTCTTTTAAACTGATAATATTATTATCTGAAAATATAAATAATTTTTTGATCTCTTCATACAAAAGTTCTTCTTTTTTCCCAATTAATTCTATTAATTTAACCGCTGCTTCTTTTTCTATTTTTTTATTAAAAACAGATGAAATCTCTTCAATATACTTTATCCATAATTCTTCTTGCCACGGTAGAGGCAAAATAAGTTCGTATTTTTCGTCAAAACTAATATTTTTTAGATACTTATTTTCTTTTTCAGCATCCAAAACAACAATTATTGGTAAAGAAGAATCTGCTTTTGAAATTAAATTTGAAATCCTTTCCTGTTGAGATAGTGGTAGATTATTGAACCCAGAAATAACTATCATCTTTTTCTCGAAAAAAAGTCCCAACATAGAGAAATGTTTATTAATATCTTCATCAGAATAAGTTTCTGAAGTTATTTTTATCTTTTCTATATTTTCACGATTTTTAAAAATTTCTTCTATTTTTATTTCTTTTTTTACTTTTGAATCACCTAATAATAATATCTTCTCCATTAATATTCATCTCACTTCCCCTAATAAATGTTAATAATTACCAATTTTAGAAATTTTAAAATTGTCTTTATATAAATCAAAATATTAGTCTTCAAAAATCTTTATTTTTAAAGTACTTAAATTATTATTTTAAGGTGTGAAGGTAGATAATATCTGATTCTTTTAAGCTTGTGAACGGATCTTTTGATTGAGTTATGATTCTGTCTCCATTTCCTGTTATTATTATATTTTTACTATCTATTCCTAAATTTAAAAGAACGTTAACGGCTTCAACGACCGAAAAATCCGTTAAATCAGGCATTATCCCTTCATAAAAAACTATCTTATTTTTGTTATCCACATATTCACTATCTTTGTAATATCTGTAAAAAATATTGGTAAGTATAGGTGCAGCTACTTCTCCTCCATAATATTCTTTTTGAGGATTGTCTATTATTACTAAAGCAGTATACTGAGGATTTGTTGCAGGTATAAAACCAGAAAATAAGGAATAATAACTTCCTTCAACATAACCTATTCCACTTTGGGCTTTTTGTGCAGTTCCTGTCTTTCCTGCTAATTTTAATCCCTCTTTATAAGCTTTTCGAGCCGTTCCATTTATAACTGTATAAGCCAACCAATCCTTAACTAAGTTTGAAGACGTTTCAGAAAATATTTGCTTACTTTTAACTTCTTTTTTTTCTAAAAATGTAGGACTAACATACTTACCATTGTTTGCAAGTGCATTAAAAGAAGCTACCAGCTGAATAGGCGTTACACCAATCCCTTGACCTAAAGCAATTTGATAAGGAGTAATTTCATACCAATTATTTGGAGAAGGTAAAACACCATTTATCTCGCCTTTAAACTCTATACCTGTCTTATTTCCAAAGCCTAAGTTTAATAGTTTTTCATATAACCACACATTTGAAAATTCTTCAAGAACTTGCTTCATTATTTTTGTTATAGCAACGTTTGAGGAATAAACTAAAGTTTCTTTTAATCCTATTTCTCCAAAACCATATCCTTGAGATTCTGTAACTCTAAAATTATTTTTACCTGTAGGATAATATTCATAACCCGAATAGTATCTATCGTTAGGTGTAATAATATTTTCATCAATCGCTAAGGCAACTAACAAGGGTTTTAAAGTAGAACCGGGTTCTATATAACCCATATAACCAATATTCCAAGGATATATAGATACGCTCGCTCTAATCTTACCTGTACTTGTTTCCATTATTATTACAATACCACCTTCAGCTGACTCTTCTATCACTGTCTTCATCAATTCTTCATAAGCAATTTGTTGCATTTTTAAGTCTATACTTAAAATTATCTCTTCATTGTTTTGTAGTGCACCAGATTCAAATAAAAAAGGTTCTATACCATAAACAGTTTTACCAAATTTACCTGTAACCTGGCCAAGAGTAAAAAGTTCGTTATATAAACGTTCAGTTACAGGATATATTCTTGAAAATTTGTTTAGTACACCTAAGCTCAAATAAGCTTCTTCATAAGAGTTATATGATCCCCATTTAATAAATTTTTTATTCTGCAATTCTTCGTCACCAAATTTTCTGTTTAAAATATATTTGTTTTCATCGTACTTACCACGCCTTTTCATATATTCTAAATCAATCCATGCTTCATATTTTTGTTGATTTGAAACAATAAAATGACCCTTGCTATCAACAAGGGTCGCATATTTATTGTTTTCTAAAAGACTGGATGAAAGTTCTCTAAAATCTGATTCTAAAGAATTGTTATATATGAAAGTTACTATCAATAAAAAAATGTATCCTGATATTAAAAGAAAACTAATAAGCTTTAATTTCAAATCCACTGTAATTCCTACTCCATAATATCTAAAATTTCAAGATACTTATCTATTTGATTGTCCATGGTATTTAAATGTTCTTCCAAAGACTTTATTTCCATCTGAGATTTAGAAATTATAGATTTGTAGTTTTCAATATTCTTTCCAAAATTCATAAAGATGGTAAGCCAGACACTTACCGTTAAAAATACTAAAAATACTAATATTATAAGAGCAATGTTAATAACTTTAACTTTTGATTTCGATCTTTCTAATCCCTGAGATTTTTCCAAATCTATCCTTTCCATATAAAATCCCCCATTCTATAATATTTCAAAGAGATTAAACATATTCAGCTACTCTTAATTTAGCGCTTCTACTACGAGGATTCGATTTCACTTCTTCATTAGAAGGACTAATAGGTTTAGGAGTTAAAAATTTGTATTTATTGTTATTTTTAAAATAATTTTTCACTATCCTATCTTCTAAAGAATGAAAACTTATAATAGCCACTCTTCCACCACTTTTTAAAAGTTCTTCAAATTTTTTAATAGTTTCTTCTACATTCTTTAGTTCATTATTTACTTCTATTCTAATTGCTTGGAAAGTTTTTGTCGCAAAATGTGTTTTTCTATTGTATATTTCTGAATTAGGAAGAGCTTTTTTTATAACGTTAACAAGATCCAGAGTTGTATTTATAGGCCTACTTCTTACTATACTTTTGGCAATAGCATGTGCAAAACGTTTTTCTTCTCCATATTCAAAAATTATTCTGCGTAATTCTTCTTCTTTATAATTATTAACTACATAATAAGCGTCTTTAGAGGATTCTGTATCCATTCTCATATCTAAAGGTTCATCTTTTAAAAAAGAAAAACCTCTATCTTCTCCTTTTAACTGAAAAGTAGAAACACCTAAATCCATCAAAAAACCATCAACTTTATTTATTCCTAATCCTTTTAAAATAATATCTATATCTTGATAAGATGACTTTATGAGAGTTATATTATTAAATTCTTTCAATCTTTGCTCTGCTATTTGAAGAACTTCGTAGTCGACATCTATACCAATAATTTTTGCTTTATTTTCACAAAAATCATTTAAAACTTTAATGTGTCCACCCTCGCCAGCGGTACAATCGACATAGATTCCATCCTTTTTTGTAACTAAAAATTTTATAGTTTCTTCAACCATGACACTTTTATGAAAATCTTCATATTTTCTAGTAATATTATTATACACCTTTTTTCTAAAAAACCTCCTCTTTAAAATTATTCCATCTCTTTAAAATTCTAAAACTTACTTTTCATTAATATTTTAGCCCCAAAATTTATATTTTAGCAAAAAAAAGTAATTCTTCTTCTAAAAATTCATCTATTTCACCATCTAATACAGCGTCTGCATTAGATGTTTCATAATTGGTTCTATGATCTTTGACTAACGTATAAGGATATAAAACGTATGATCTAATTTGATTACCCCACGATATATCTTTTACATCGCCTCTAATTTTTATCTTTTCTTCCAACATTTTTTGGTGTTCTATTTCATAAAGTTTGGCTTTTAAAATCTTTAAAGCTGTAGCTTTATTTTGATGTTGAGATCTTTCATTTTGAACAGCGACTACTATTCCTGTTGGTATATGCGTAATTCTAACTGCAGAATCTGTTTTATTTACATGCTGTCCACCTGCTCCACCAGCTCTATAGGTATCTATTTTTAAGTCTTCAAGTTTTATTTCGATGTTAATTTCTTCATCTATTTCTGGCATCACAGAAACTGAAGCAAAAGAAGTGTGCCTTCTTCCATTAGCATCGAAAGGAGATATCCTAACTAATCTATGAACACCTGTTTCGTATTTCAATTTTCCATAAACAAATGACCCCGAAATTTTAATGGTCACATTCTTTATACCTGCTTCTTCTCCTTCTTGAAAATCCAAAGTTTCAACTGGATAATCATGTTTTTCAGCCCATCTTGTATACATTCTTAAAAGCATAGAAGCCCAATCTTGAGATTCCGTTCCACCAGCACCAGGGTGAATTGTTAAAAAAGCGTTAGCATTATCATATTCATCAGATAACAACATTTTAAGTTCAAATTCATTTATCTTTTTTTCAACATCTTTTAGTATTTCTTCTACTTGTTCTATCATTTGTGGGTCTTCATCATAAAGAGCTATAGCTATTTCCAAATCTTCAAAAGAGTTTCGTAATTTTTTAAACTCTTCTACTTCGTCTTTTAAATTTTGTGATTTTTTCGATATTTTTTTCGCTTCTTCCTGATCCCCCCAAAATTCAGGCTTCATCATTATGGTATCTAATTCCTTTATTTCTTTTTCTTTTTTTTCTAAATTAAAAATTTCTATTAAATCTTCATATTTTTCTTTTAAATCATCTATTTTAACTTTTAATTCATATTCTATCAATCAGACCACCTCTTTTAATCTAGTCACTTATATTGTAAAAACTTTTATCTTTTTACTTTATATCTTTTTTTAATTTTATTAGACGAAGATTTCTGTTTTTCGTTCTGCGTATTTTTACTTTCCCCTACAGCAGAGAGATCATTGTGTACAAAATTTAAACTTGCGTAAACCTTTCTTGCTTCTTTCTCTTCTTTTTCTGGAGCCACTTTTATGATTCTCATTAGATAAGTTACTATATCTTCATATATATTATCAACCATTTCATCAAAAAGTAGGTAAGATTCTTTTTTAAATTCCATAACAGGATCTTTTTGCCCATAAGATCTAAGGCTAACAGCTTCTTTTAGTGCTTCAATAGAGTCAAGATGATGTCTCCATTTTTCATCTATTATTCTAAGCATTACAAATTTAGCTATTTTATTAAAATCTGATCCAAATTCTTCTTTTTTCTGTAGATATCTTTGCCAGAAAACTTTAAAAACTTCTTCTTTAATTTCTTCAGGCGTATTCCCTTTCAAATCTGCTATAATCATATATTGATGGAGTCTTTCAGAAAGGGTCTTTTTATCTACTTTTTCTTCTTCTTCATTCCAAGCATTATCAACCATTCTTTCTACAACATCATTTATAATTTCTTTAATGTGATCATCATAATTGTCAAGACTCAAAATCCAATCCCTGTGATTGTAAATAACTGAACGTTGCTTATCCATGACAGAATCGAATTCGTACAATCTTTTTCTTATTGAAAAATGAATACCTTCTACCTTTTTTTGAGCATCTCTTATAACATTACTCAGTAATTTATGTTCTATAGATTGACCTTCTTCTATTTTTAAAGTAGCCATAATGTTCTTCATTCGGTCGCCACCGAATAATCTTAAGATATCATCTTCAAAAGATAAAATAAATCTTGTTTCTCCAGGGTCCCCTTGTCTTCCTGATCTTCCTATAAGTTGATTGTCTATACGTCTACTTTCGTGTCTTTCTGTTCCTAAAACAAATAATCCTCCTAATTCTTTTACACCCTCACCTAATTTAATATCAGTTCCTCTACCAGCCATATTGGTAGCTATAGTTACAGCATTTTTTTCGCCAGCTTTTGCGATTATTTCTGCTTCTCTTTCATGATATTTGGCATTTAACACCTCATGAGGAATTCCTCTTTTTTTGAGTAAATTGCTTATTAATTCACTATTTTCTATGGAAGTAGTTCCCACCAAGACGGGTTGTCCTTTATTATACCTTTTTTCAATCTCATCTACTATTGCTTTATACTTTTCTTGCTTAGTTTTAAAAATAAGGTCATTTTTATCTTCTCTTATTACTGGTTCATTGGTAGGAATAACAACAACTTCTGTATTATAGATGGATTTAAATTCATCTTCTTCTGTCTTTGCAGTACCTGTCATTCCTGCTAACTTTTCATACATTCTAAAATAATTCTGAAAAGTTATTGTAGCAAAAGTTATACTTTCTTCTTTTATTTTTACTCCTTCTTTAGCTTCTATAGCTTGATGTAATCCTTCAGAATATCTTCTTCCTGGCAGTAGCCTTCCTGTAAATTCATCAACAATTATTACTTCCCCATCCTGAAGTATGTAATCTTTGTCCTTTTTGAAAAAAATTAAAGCTTTTAGAGCATTCAAAAGGTGAAACAAATATTTTATATTATTAGGATCGTATAAGTTCTCAATAGACAATAATTTTTCCGCCTTGCTTATACCTTCTTCTGTTAGCACCACTGTCTTTTGTTTTTCGTCTATTGTATAATCTTTATCTGGTATAAATCTTTTAGATAAGGATGCAAATCTTCTGTAAAGTTCAGAAGGCGTGTCTGAAGGTCCAGATATTATTAGAGGAGTCCTTGCTTCGTCTATAAGTATAGAGTCTGCTTCATCAACAATAACGTAATAATGATCTCTTTGAACCTTTTCGGAAATATCGTAAACAAGATTATCTCTTAAATAATCAAATCCAAATTCATTAGCAGTACCATAAGTTATATCCGCTTGGTAAGCCTTTTTTCTTTCTTCTTTATCCATATTTGCTTGAATATAACCAACTGTCAGCCCCAAGTATTCATAAACTGGCCCCATCCAATTAGCGTCTCTTTTCGCCAAATAGTCATTATGGGTCGCCAAATGAACGTTTTTACCAGTTAAAGCATTTAAATAAATAGGAAGAGTGGCAACAAGAGTTTTTCCTTCACCTGTTTTCATTTCGGTTATTTTTCCTTCATGAAGAGCCATACCTCCCATTATTTGAACGTCAAAATGTCTCATATTTATGGTTCTTCTTGCCGCTTCTCTTACTACTGCAAAAGCTTCTGGCAGAATATCATCTAACGTTTCACCTTGTTTTACCCTGTTTTTAAATTCTTCTGTTTTACCTTTTAATTCTATATCACTAAGTGATTTTATTCCCTTTTCTAAATCATTTATAATTTTCGTTTTCTTTTCATATTTTTTGAGCAGACTTTTATTTTTATCAATTAATCCAAAAAGCATAATCAAGTCACTCCTTTTTTAATATTACATATTATTAACATTCTATCGTATTTTAATTTTTATTTTATAAACATCGTTTTGCAAATACTCTTCTATTATTACCCAACTTTCTAAAGATCCATAGAAATTTTGATAAATATAATTGGAAAGATCCAAAACAGTTAAACTTAAAATTTCATCTTTATTATCAATATTTTTATAATATATAGAATTCTTAAATCTCGGTTTTTCAGATAAATACACATTCATACTATTTGGTTCAATGTTTGAAATTATAAATTCTTCATTTTGAGTATATAAATATAATTGCTCTCCAGATCTTTCATGAGTGAAAAGATAATAGTTGTATGTTCCTATCTTTCCTCGAGGTAAATTTCTTTGAATTATATAAGTACTTAACTTACTTTGATCTAAGGGGCTTTGAAAAAATAATGCAATTTCATTGTTTGTTATTCCAGTACTGCTCACTGCTACAAACTCTTCATAAACTATAATTTGCTTTAGATAATCTATAAAATATTCACTTTCTTCATCCACCGGAAGAAAAAAATTCCTAAAATACTGAGTAAAATCATCTTTTCTTACCAATTCAACCTTTAATGACTCTCCAAAAATCTTTTTATCTTCTAAAGAAGTAACACTAAATGTTTTATAATTTTTCCTATATTCTTTAGACTCAAATGTAGCTATTAAGGTTCGCGCTTCAGAAATAATAAAAAAATCCCAAAGATTATTTTGGCCCATCAAATTAATTGTTGAACCAGTTATAGTAAAATCAGGATTCATTTCGACATTAACAGGTGCCATATTTAAAAATATACCTTTTCCATCTTTTTCTATTAGAAATCTTTTACTCTCTAACGTATATATATTATCACTTATTTGTTTAGCTCCAAAGACTTTTTTGAAAATTTCGTCAAAAACTTCGTACTCCGTCGAATATATAGCTATACTACTTGAATCCATAATCAGGTTGTAGAGTAAATTAAAATAATTCGGATTAAAAATATCCTCAAAGGATATATTATTATCCATATAAATAACTATCGAGGAATTTAGGAAATTTTGAATATTATTACTCTTAGATTCCAAAGTCAAAGAAAAAAAATCCTTTATGAAATCTTGACCCAATCCTTCTTGCGAATTTATAAAACGAAAAACAGGAACTGTAGTATATATTTCATTGTATACATCAAATAAATTATTTACTTTAATTGTCGAAATTGAAAAAGATGAGATAAAAATAATTGTTGAATAAAATATAAAAAGAATTTTTTTTATATGTTATCGCCTCCCGGATTATTTCCTAACTTGAATCTTTCAACAAGTGAATGAAGTTTTGCTGATAATTTTTCTAATTCTTCCGCATTGCTATTAAGTCTTTTAGCTTCTTCAGCTTGTTTCTCCATGAACACCTTAATTTCTTTAAGCTTATCGTTAATTTCATTAGCGGATCTTGCAATTCTCTCCATCGCTGAACTCATTTCTTGTGTACTTGCACTTTGTTCCTGTGAACTCGCCGTAATGTTTTCTACGTTAGAGATCATATTATTGACTTCATCTTGTATCAAGTGAAATTGATCTTTTATACTTTCCGCTTCATGTGAAATATTAGTTATTGTGTTCACCGTTTTCTCAGTAGATTTATTAACTTCATTAGTTCCTTCTTTTACTTCTTCTAATATTCTTTCTATTTCTTTTGTCGCAACACTGCTATCTTCTGCCAGTTTTCTTATTTCATCTGCTACTACTGCAAATCCTCTTCCCGCTTCTCCGGCTCGAGCAGCTTCTATTGCTGCATTTAAAGCCAATAGATTTGTTTGCTCTGTTATTGAATTTATAGAATCAATTATTTTACCGATATTATCAACTTTTTCTAAAAGTTTTTTGACATTTTCTTTGGTATCTTCAGATTGTTCAGCACCTATTTCAATCTTCTCGAATATATTATTTATGTTTTTCATCCCTTTATTTACTTCATTTCGAGTTTTTTCTCCAGAATCTGATAACTCTTGTGCACCATTTGATAAACTTTGAGCAGAGGAAGCAACTTCTTCAATCCCTGAGGTTACCTCTTGTACAGAAGAAGCACTTTCTTCAGTTGATATCTCAATTTTTTCAATTTCTTCTAAAATTTTAACACTGTTTTTTCGGGATTCCATAGAAGTTTCCCCTAAAATTTTAGAAGACGCTTGTATTTCGTTTGAAGCATCTTTCAGTGTTTCAATAGTTCCTTTGTAACTATTAACAACTTTGTTGAAAGACTTAGCCATTTCACCGACTTCATCTTTAGAATTAGTTTCAAATTTCACGTCTAAATTACCCTCACCGAACTCAGCCAAAACTTTTGAAAATTCTTTTATAGGTTTAGATATACCATTACCTACCAAATAAGCTACTATTATCGCTATAATTATACCAATTATAGTTAATATAATTATCAATAAAGTAAGTTCGTTAATATCTTTGTACAACTCACTTTTAGGTAGATTTAAGAACATATTCCATCCATTAGCTAATTTTACATAATTTACAAGATAATTTTCTTCGTTTAAACTTTCTGAAAAATTACCATGTAAGTTTGTTTCTATTGAGTCTAAATATGGTAAAAGTTCTTCTTTTATATTTTGACCTGCCTCATAATTTGGATGATATATAATATCATAATTTTCATTAACTAAATACAAATTTGCACTTTCATATCCTAAATCTCTCTTAACCAAACTTTCAAAATATTCAACTGGAAAACTCATTCCAGCAACTCCCACAAAAGTTCCTCTTCCAGGGTCAAAATATGGTTCAGAATATGTTATGACGTTCATTTTTAAGTAATCGTCATAATAAATATCGCTCCAAATTCCTTCAGCTTTATCTCGAGCTTCAAAGAACCATTGATATTTTTTATTTTCAGGAACAAATATATCGTCCAATTTAACATATTCGTTTTTTATACTTTTATCTTCACTTTCCACGTAAAAAAGAGAATACAAGACTTTTGTACTTAGCATATCCGGATTAAAAACGATGAATGAATTTACATTTCCGTCGACCTTTAAAGAGAAATTTTTAGGAACATCTTTGGCTCTATCTAAGAACCTTATTACCTCACTATTTGAAAAACTAGCTAAAAAAACATCAAAACCCAGAAAAGCCGAATCAGCATAATTATCGACAATTGTTTCAATAATTTTTATTTGTGAATTAAGATCCGAAGCAATACTATTGCTCAAGTTTTGAGCGTTACTTAATACATGTTCCTCCAACAATATTGTGGACCTAAAAATTGAAATAAAGCTAATAACAGAAACTAATACAATAACTAACACGATGGATGTTAAAATTATTTTCGTACTTATCTTTTTCAATTTTTTGACCTCCTTTGAATTTAAATTACTCACTTTAGAAATTTCAAAATCTACCCTGAACCCACTTTAAATTCAAAAGTTTATTTTTAAAAAATTCTTATTTTTAAAATACCTAATTAAATGGAAACTCCCAAAGTTATCCTAACAAGGAACCCAATAAAAAATGTTAGACCAGCAACTCCTAAACTAATCCCAGCCATTTCCAAAAAACGGCTTTTAAAAGGCAACCCTTTAGCGACAGATATGTAAAAATTAAAAATTAAAATAATAAGTACAGCAATTATTAATGTTATGATTAAACTTATAAAATATTTATTGGGCATCAATAAGTATGGAAGTATTAAAAGAGCTACTGTGACTAAATAAGTAATGCCTGTATATAACGCTGACTTTAAAGCCCTCTCATCATTTTCTGCCCTTTTGGATAAATATTCAGAAGCTGCCATAGATAAAGAAGCGGCGATTCCTGTTATTAAACCTGAAGTTGCTATTAAAACGCCATTTTGAAGAGCAAAAGTTAATCCTGCCAAGGCTCCTGTTAATTCAACTAAGGCATCGTTTAATCCTAAAACAATAGAACCCACGTAATTTAGTCTTTCTTCTTCTATCATTTCTAATAATTCACGTTCATGCTTATCTTCATCTTCTTCTATTTTTTTTACTTCGGGGATAATGCCTGAAATTACATCATAAAAATATTGTGCATTTTTTTCTCCTGTTTCCATTAACTTCAAACTAAAAGTTAATCCGAAAATTTTTGACAATAAAAAATAAAATATGACTTTAAAAGAGTTGGGTTTGACCTCTCTTTTTGTATAACTTTTCCAAAAATTATAATGCTTTAATTCTTCTTGAGAAATAGTTTCTAAAACTTTTTTATTCTTTTCATCTTTTATAGAGTCAGATAATTTTTTATATATTAAATGCTCCGTTAATTCAACTTTTTGAAATCTTAACATTAACTTATTTAGTTTTGTGTTATCTTTAACTTTTTCTACCATATAGATCCCCTCTTTTACTATTTTATATACTATCTTTAGAAATCCTAAATCTTTTTTCAAAAATCCTTATTTTTAAAGTTCTCAAAATTTACAGTTATAAATAATTATAGCTTAATTTTTAGTTTTTTCATTAAAGTTTTCATATATTTTTTCAATCTCTTTTTCATATTCTTTAAAAATTTTTAATAATTTGGGATTGAATTGATCAGGTTGAGTTCTTGAATCACCATGTAGCAATATTTCTAAGGCTTGTTCATGCGAAAAAGCTTCCTTGTAACTTCTTTTTGATCTTAGCGCATCATATACATCAACAAGACCTACAATTTGAGCTTCAAGAGGTATTTGACCATTTCTTAATCTAAAAGGATAACCACTACCATCGTAACGTTCGTGATGATAGAGAGCAATTTTTTTGGCTGTTTCAAAGTATTCTCCTTCTAACAAATTTTCTGCATATAACGGATGTCTTCTTATTTCTTCCCATTCTTCCTCAGTTAATCCTCCATTTTTATTTAGTATTGAAGGTGAAATAAAAAGCTTTCCTACGTCATGTAGAGGAGCATAAATACGTATATTTTCTACTTCCTCAGAAGTAAACCCCATTTTCTCAGCCAAAAATGCCGACAATTCACTTACGCGATAAATGTGCATATAGCTATTTTCATCATGAGAATCAATAATAGTAGCTAATTTACTTGCAAAAGTTATATACGCTTTTTTAACTTCTTCAGTCTTTATTTTATTTATCAAAAAAGCTTTAGCCAAATTTATAATAGAGTCAAAAAAGCGCACAGATTCTTCCGTAAAAATTTTATCATTCTCTTGTTTAATGTCAAGCGATATATCTAAATAACTATCTCTACCTATTTTTAATGCTTTTAGCATGGTAGCTTTAATTGGTTTAGTGTATTGTTCCATTAAATCAACTATCTCTTGCGGCATCTTATTCTCATTAATAGACATTATGTTATAAATTATCTTTACTTCTTCTGTAAAAGCAGCATATTCTCTTTTCAAAGGCAAACTTTTTAACCCTTCTATATTATAGCCTACAGCTGCTAAAAATTTCCACGACTCCCCTTCTATAATAGATATACTTCCATAATCTGCTTCAGGAATTTCTGCTATCAACGTTTTCAAAAATTCTTCAAAAAATATTTCTATACCTAAGGATTCATTCCCAAGTTCGGAAATGATATTCAACAAATTTTGGATTCTGTAGTTCAAGCTTTCTATTTCTTTATAATTATTAGCAATTTCTTCATTTTGAGCAATCAGTTGTTCATTTGCTGAAGTTAATTGTTCGTTTGATGCTAACAACTCTTCATTAAAACTTTGAAGTTCTTCTTCTTTTTCTTCTACTTTTTTAAGCAGCACATTGAGCTTAACGTTCTGATACCTTATAATAAATATTATTACGGCTAAAAAGATTATAGAAATTATCATGCTAAAAAACAAAATAGGATAATTTTCAACTATGGAAGATGGTTTATTTAAAATGATAGAATCTTTAGGTAAAAAATTAATAGGTATGTTAAACTTTTGCAGTTCAGAATAATTAAATATATATTTATTTTCTGGTAAATAATATCTTTCTAAATCTTGTACTTTAGTCCCAGATAATAATTTTAAGGCAATTTTTCCTGCTTTACGACCTTGATCATAAGCATCTACAATTTTTCCTCCGATAACATTATAATTCATATAAACACTGGTGGTAGTATATATAGGAATACTTTGAAACTGTTCCATATACTTACCAATATAATCATTAGAATAATAATTTCCGTATGCATCTTTATTGAAACTAAGAAAAAGAACGATTGAATTTTCCGCAGGATTTTTAAGATTTTCTTCTATTTCCTCTAAAGAATTAGAAAGAAAAATAAAATTAATGTTTGGAAAATTAGGAATAATATCGTTTTTTAGCTCCTTTTGAAAAAGTAGGCTAGTTTTTGTATAACCATCAACTACTACATAAACATTTTGAATGTCTTTATGGAGTTTTAAAGCTAAGTTTAATGTTTCTTCAATTTCATGAACTTCAACAACACCACTTACATACTCTAATTTTTGTAATTCATATTCTTGATAATAATTTATTCCTGCAAATACTATAGGAGTTCCATCAAAAAATGAATTATAATTTTCTAATACAAAATCAAAAGCTGCATTATCTAAAGTAATAACAATATCAAACTTTGTATCTTTGTATTTTTTAGAAAAATATTCTCCAAATATAAAAACATTATTATTATATTCAAACCTTTTAGAATCCATATATTCTATATAAATATCTAAGTCTCTTTCGTTGTCTAAAATCGAAAATATACCTTTTAATTCTTGATCTGACCATGATAAACCTGTGCTATAAGAATTTAAAATAAGAACATTTTTATTAGCAAATATAAAGCGAACGTTGATAAGTAAAATCAATAAAAAAAGGATTCCAAGGTATTTTTTCACTTTTTATCCCCCTTCTTTAAACTTTTTATCTATTTTAATTATTATAACATTAAACATGGCTCTCAAACAAAAGAAATTTTTTATTATATTTTTATTCAAGGTATTTAACACAAAAATAATTAAATTTTAGTTTTTATGTAATGTATCTTTTTTATCATATAAGTAAAGTTGATAAAATTTATAGAGTTTAAAAAACACCGTAGTAAAAGTTTATGTTTTATGTATTTTAAGACTTTTCAACTTACTAATGTAAGGAGGGGGTAATATGTCTAAACCATGGTTGATAGTTGCCGGGATTTATCTTGTTATAATGGCTATTGCAGGATTTAGTGTGGCATCAATGCCAAATTGGCATGCATGGATAGATCTCATTGTAGGTATAATTTCCCTAGCTGTTGGTTTCATGGATAAAGGGAAGAAAAATTCAGCTACTTAGAATTAAGATTATTATAGATATTAAAAACAAGAAGGGCATATTAGGAAATGCCCTTCTTGTTTTGTGTTAAAATAAAGATGGAAGGAGTGATTTTTTTGCCATTTGATGGAATAGTTATGTATAAAATTTTAAACGAGATAAGGCCTAATATTATTGGAGATCGAATAAAAAATATATATCAGCCTGTAAACTATCAAGTATTGCTTCAATTTTCCCATTATTTCGTTTTATTTTCATTACAGAATCCTTCTTATCTCATTTTACTCTCTGAGAAACCAGATATTCCTATGCAACCAGGTAATTATGCGCAATATTTAAGAAAAAAACTAAGAAATGGAAAAGTATTGGACATTAAACAATTTGGATTAGACAGATTAGGTTTTTTCGAAATAGAAAGTTATGATGAAGAAACTTCTCAAAAAAGAAATTATAAACTTTTCTTTGAATTGATGGGAAGAAATTCTAATTTGATTTTGGTAAACCAAGAAGGAAAAATAGAAGAACCTTTTAGAAAAATTTATGATGAGTTTAGACCTTTAACACCTGGAATAAAATATATTCCATATTATGATGATTCTAAAATAAATCTTTTAGAAAAACAAATACAAGACATAGATATAAACTCTAATGATTTAATGGGATTTTCAAAAAAATCTTTAGAATTTCTTAAAATTGTAGGTGTTGAAAGATCACTAAAGGACCTTAAAGATCCTTATCTTTTTTTCTATATTGATGAAAATAAGTATGATATATCTGCGATAACTCCTGATAGTTTTAAATATATAAAATTAAATCCATCTGAAGCGTTACTCAAAGTCTTTCAAGAAAGAGCAAATCAGTCGAGAGTTTTAGAAACAAAAAAAGATTTAGAAAGACGAGTCAAAAGCCAAATTGAAAAATTAGAAAAAACAAAACAATTAATTTTAGAGGATATTTTAAAAGAGAATCAGTTAGAAGAATTAGAAAAAAATGGGCAGTTATTACAAACCTATCTTTACAAAATTAAAAAAGGCGAAAGATATGTAATAGTAAATGATTGGAGTAGCGGCAAAGAAGTTACTATCGAAGTAGATCCTCTTCTTTCGCCTCCTCAAAATTTAGAAAGATACTATAAGGAAATAAAAAGAACAAAGAAAAGGATAGAATTTGCTAAGAAAAGATTAAACGAGTTAGAATCAGAACTTAAATATTTATATCAACTTTTAGAAACTGTGGAATCTGCCGAAGATATAGGAACTTTAACAGAAATAAAAGAAGAAATGAGAGAGGTTGGTTTAATAGGAGAAACAAAAAAAAGCCAAAGAGAGAAAAGAGTTAAAACAACATACAGAAAATTTGAATACAATGGTTTTGAAATATTGATAGGCAAAAACAACAAACAAAATGATGAACTAACTCGAAGTGCAGCTAAAGAGGACCTTTGGTTACATACCCACGAAGTTCCAGGTTCTCATGTAATAATAAAATCTGCAGGAAAAAACATACCTGCAGAAGCTATCAGTTATGCTGCAAGATTGGCAGCAACTTTTTCACAGGCAAAAATGTCTTCTAATGTAGCAGTTGATTACACTCAAAAGAAAAATGTTTGGAAACCTAAAGGTGCAAAACCAGGTATGTGGCTTTATAAAAACTATGAAACTATAATAGTTGAACCGTTAAGAGATATACCATAATTGGACTTTAATCTTTGTATCCCAAAAGTTTTGAAATCTTTTTTGCACAATCTTTCACATAAAATATATATTTTTCTATTACCGGATCTTCTTTTTTAGAAGCACTCATTGAGATGCTAACAGCTGCATTTACCTTTTTATTATAATCAAATATGGGAGCGCCTATACAAAAAATACCATTTTCATTTTCTTCATTATCTATTGCGTAGCCCATTTTTTTTATCTGATTTAATTGCTTTTTTAATTCTAACGGAGCCGTCACTGTGTTTTTTCCTCTTTTTTCTAACTTTACTGTTTTTAAATACTCTTCTAATTCTTGTTCAGATAAATTGGCTAAAATTGCTTTCCCAAATCCAGTTGCATATAAATTCATTCTCATACCAATCCTGGAAAGCATAGGTAAACTGTTTGGCCCTTCTATCTTTTCTATATATACCCCTTCGTTACCATCTTTTACCACAAGATGAACGGTCTGACCTGTCTTAACCATTAAATCAACTAAATGGGGTTGGGACAGATCTCTAATATTTATCCTTTTTAAGATTATGCTCCCATATTCCACCAATTTAAAACTGGGAACATAAGTTCTATCTTTGTTTTTAGTTAAAAGTCCTCCTCGGTACAAATCATCCAAGTATTTATAGGCATTAGAAATCGACATATCAAATTCGCGAGTAATTTCTGTCGCACTTACTGGAGTGGGAGAATTAACAATATAATCAAGTATGGCTATAACATTTTTAATAGTTTGAATTAATATTCACCTACCTAAAAAATTATCTAAACATAATTATACTATATATTTTTAAATTAATAGAAAAAATTAATATTATTTATCTTGTAAATTCTTCATCATTTCCCAAAAAAGAATGAAGATCTTCCCACGTAGGTAGCCCTTCTACATCTCCCTTAACGGTCAGCGCAAAAGCGCCAGCAGCATTTGCTAATGTAACAGCATCTTTTAACGTATATCCCTTTATTAAACTTGCTAAAAACCCTGCAGCAAAAGCATCTCCTGCACCAATTGGATCCACTATTCTTTCAACCCTATATCCAGGAACATGAGTTATTTCATCTCTTGTTCCTAAATAAGCACCTTCCTTTCCAACTTTTAAAACAACTATCTTAGGACCAAGTAATAAAAATTTATTTAATATCTCTATTTCGTCGGACATTTCCAATAAGATTTTTGCCTCACTTAACCCTGGAAGTAATATATCTGATTTACTAACGATATCTAAAATAGTTTTTTTCATTTGTTCTTTATTGTTCCATACTTTTAACCTTATGTTTGGATCAAATACTATTTTTAAACCGTATTTTTTTGCTATTTCTACAGCTTTATAAACAGCCTTACAACAAGATTCACTTAAACCTGGAGTAATACCTGTTAAATGTAGATATTTTGCTTGAGCAATATAATCTTCGTTTAAATCATCTGGTGCTACAAAACTTGCAGCAGATCCTTTCCTGTAATAATAAATTTTACTTTCACCTACTTCTACTCTCTCTTTGAAGAAAACACCAGTTGGATGTTCTTCATCTCTTTTTACTTGTGAAACATCAACTCCTTCTCCCTTAATAAAAGATTCTACATAATCCCCAAACCCATCTTTACCTAATTTGCTTATCCAACCAACCTTTATTCCCAATCTTGAAAGCCCTATGGCCACATTTGATTCTGCACCACCAATGTGCTTATTAAATTGATAAATATATTTCAAAGGCCCTGTTTCAGTAGGAACAAAAAGAACCATGGTTTCTCCCAAAGTTACTACATCCATTATAATCACCCATTTCATTATTTATTTCAAATTCTATATTCTTGCTTTTTTAATTTTTTCAACAAATTTTCTCGCTGTTTCTTGAACTTCTTCATAATTACCATTTTGAACACCTTTTGTTAATTCCCCTCCAACTCCAACTGCTAAACAGCCAGCCTTAATCCAATCACCCACATTTTCAAGATTTACTCCTCCTGTTGGAATAATAGGAGCATACGGAAGAGGCCCTAAAATAGCTTTAACTACAGATGGACCAAAGGCACTACCAGGAAAAAGTTTTACAAAATCCGAACCTGATTCCATCGCTTCTATCACTTCTTTTATAGACATTGCACCCATCATTGTAACTTTTTGGTATCTATTACATAATTTGACGATTTCTGCGTTAAAATAAGGACTTACAAAAAATTCTGCTCCTGCCAACATAGCTATTCTTGCAGTCTCTGAATCAAGCACAGTACCTGCTCCAATAAGAATTTCATCATTTTGATAAGTCCTTTTAAGTTCTTCAATAACTTCTATAACTCCAGGCACAGTCATCGTTATTTCGACAACATCTATCCCTCCCCTTTTCACTGCATTCGCTATATTAAGGGCTTGTTCGGGAGAATTTGCTCTAATCACTGAAATTATTCCTGTATCAATTATCCGCTGCATCACTTTTAATTTTTTCATATGTACCTCCCATCAACAAAAACTTTTATTATTTTTATAAATTTTAAAAACTCAGCCTTATCAAAGTTTTAGTTTTAAACCTTTTTTAAAACACCTAAACAATTCTAATCTTGAACAAAATTTTATTTATTTAATTCAATCATTATTTTGACAGAAAAATGGGAGAAGGCTACACCCTCGACTCAATTTAAATTAAAACAATATTTTTACATATTGACGTGTTTTTTCTCTAAATGAAAGTTATTTTCTTATAATAAAATCGGTAAAATTATAAATAATGCAAGTTTATTTGTCAACATTAATTTGGGTTGATTAAAATAGTTTACAAACAATTATTTATGATTAATCATAAATAATTCCTTTTTCCCTAATTTTAGATATTAGATTTTTCCGGAATTTTAAGTCCTTTAACATGTCTTTCAATATATTTAGCAACTTCCATGTGATATTCACTTTCGTATTTAGTTAATATTTCAAAGAATCTGTTTCTAAAATCATACTTAGGATTCAACACAAATATATAAGAAACATGTAGAGTTTGTCTTGCATCATGATTATTTAAATATTCAATGGGTTTTAAATCTTTTGGTACTGAAAAAGGATCACACGAAAGGTGATAATATTTATCCATTTCTTCTCTCTTTTCAAGACATATTTTCCAAATTTCTTTAAAAAAGGCGGCATCTTTTTGCGCAATTATTTTAATAGCTTCTAAATAGCTTGTCCCAGAAGTTTTAAGATGATAGCTTCCCTTCGTTATTTCTCCTATATATGGGTAAATAGAAAATTTATCACTACCCGAATGAATCGAAAGCCTGTATCCAAAGTATTTAGCTATCTTATCGTGCTTTTTTATCGCTTTTTTGAATTCTTCAATATCACCTATATAATCAATTCCTTTTTGAAACTCTCCTGGAAATTTCGGCGCTAAAGTATCTATTGTAATTCCTTCATCATACAAATACTTAGAGATTAAAAAATGAGTTTTATCATCTGAAGGCATATCCGTTTCGTCTATTGAAATTTCAAAAGAGACTTCTTTTTTATTAACTTTTTCAAACTTCTTCCACACATCCACGACTCTTTCAATAACTCCCGAATAAGTAGCAACAATTTTTTCTAATTCTTCTTTGTCGTTATATTCTATCGCCATATCGCCTGCATAAAAAGACTTATTGTAAAATATCTCCAATAGCTGCTCTTTTAAAGGAGACTTACTATTATTCATATATTCTGAACAATCCAATGTCAACATCTTTATTCCTGAATCTAATGCATATTGTATTTCTTCATCGCTTTTTAAATGATCCCCGTCAAATCCACTATTTCCAACATAATTTTCCTCTACAAGAGCAAGCAAAACATCCTTTCTTACATCTTGAAAAGTCCTTCCAGTAAAGTTCAATTCTCTAATACTTTGTTGAGCGAAAACTGGAAAAAAGTCATAACTTTTAGCAACTTTAATATGTCCATTTGTTGCTAATCCTATTCTATCCCCTAATCCTAAAGAAACACCTTTTTTTGGTAATTTAGTAAACATTTCTATTATCCTCCTTAATCACAACTTCTTTGAAATCAATTCTTCTTTTATATATTTTTCAAAGGCAAAGGTAGCTGCGCCTGAAGCTGTTATATATTCACCTATTGAAGGTAATTCTAATTTAACCTCTCTGTTTGCATAGAATATGTTTTCTCTATAACTTCTTTCAACAGAGGTTTTTAGATATTTCCAGCCATAAGATACTCCTCCAGCAATATATACCTTTTCTGGATTTAAAATATTCACTAAAGAAGCGATCCCTATCCCCAAATAATAACCTGCTCTTTCAAAGGTTCTTATAGCATTTTCATCGCCATTTTCCGCTAATTTATACACAATACTTGAATCACAATTTCCTTCACAATTTAATTCTTTCCCAGATAACTCTTCATAAGTTTTCACTATAGCTTTACTAGAACTCTCTGTTTCTAAACATCCTTTTTTTCCACAATTACACTTTCTTCCATCAGAGTTAACAGTTATATGTCCCAACTCTCCTGCAGCATTTCTATAACCTCTCAATATTTTTCCATCACCAACAATACCAACTCCGATTCCTGGCCCAATATTAATAACACAAAAATCCTTTTCTTTGTAAGAATTATTAGAAATTAAACTTCTCGCCATCATAATAGTATTGTGATCTACATATGCGGGTAATTTAAATTCTTTTTTCATTATTTTTTTAACTTCAAAATTTTCGATATCTAAATTATGCGATCTTCTAACTACACCTCTTTCATAATCAATGTATCCGGGAAATGCCATACCTATTCCTTTGATATTAAATTTCCCAACAACAACTTGAATATTTTCATTTATTTGTTTTAGCAATAAATTATTTTTTTCTGATTTAAATCTTTTTGAATAAAGAATATCTCCCTTACCGTTTGAAACAATTACCCTTGAATAAGCAGAACCTACATCATAACCAAGAAACAAAAAATCTTCATAGTTAATATCCAGCAATACTCCTTTTTTACCAACTCGAGAAACTTCTTCACTCCCTACTTCCTTTAACACATTTTTTCTTATTAATAGATTAGTTATATAACTCACCGTTGAAGGCATTAGATTAGTTTCTCTTGCTATATTGGCCCTTGTCATAGGACCGTTGATTCTTAAGGATTCAAAAATTAATGCGGCATTATTTTCTTTCAAGGAAGACAACGATGCTTTTTTCATCTTTTATTTCCTCCAAATTCTACAATTGTTATTTGGTATTTTATCAAATAATTCTTCTTGAACCTAACATCTAATTTTTTTCAAAAAATAATTTCTTTGGCCTTTCGTAACAAATTTCTCTTACCAAATCAAACGCTTCTCGTGTTGGTATTTGACCTTTTTCGACCATTTCTCCAATAACGTTAGATAATTCCCTTCTAAACATTTCTGTTCTTGAACCGTAAGATATAAGTTTTCTGGAATCTGTTACCCATCCTGCTAAATCACTTAATAAATCAACTGTAGCAATATATTTTAGATACATTTCCATTCCAAAAGGACTATCGTTAAACCACCATGGAGTACCCAAACTAACATTTGGAAAAGCCCTTGCTATGCTAGATACAGTCGAAAATAAAGAAGGATCCAAACAATATATAACTATTTTGAGTTTTTCATCGTATTGATTTAGAAAGTATCTCAAGCCTTTTACCAAATCTACATTATTAGTTGAAATATCTCCACCTGCATCAGGACCTAACATACTGTACAATTTATCCCTATAATCTCTTACAGCTCCAATATGTAACTGCATGACCCAATTACTTTCGGCATTCATTTTTCCAAATTCGTGAAAAATAAAAGACTTAAAATCTGAAATTTCTTGACCTGTTAACTCTTTTCTTGAAATAGCTTTTTGATAAACCTCTTCTACTTTTGTTTTTTCTACCGGATAAGAAACAGGCTGAAATATTCCATGATCACTTGCAACGCAACCAAGATCTTCAAAATTTCTATGGCTTGTGTACAACGCTTTTAAAAAACCTTCAAATGTACCAACATCTTCTTTTGTTACCTCTCCTAATTTTTCTATAAACTCGGGCCACCCGTCTTTATCAATATTCATAACCTTATCTGGGCGCCAGGTCGGAAGAATTTTAATGCCTTCTATTTTTTTTGCTTTCTCATGATAAGAAAGATCTTCAGTAGGATCGTTTGTAGTACACATTACTTCTACATTCATCTTTTTCAAAAGTTGTTGAGGTTTCATACTCTCACTTTTTAACAATAAAGAAGTATCTTCCCATATTTTTTCAGCAGTATATTTTGAAATATTAACTTCAATTTTAAACATTCTTTTTAAATCAAGATGTATCCATTCGTAAGTAGGGTTTCCAACAAATTTAGGAAAAACTGTAGCCAAAGCCTTCCATTTTTCTTTATTAGAAGCTTTTCCTGTTATTTTATCTTCAGGAACTCCGGCTTTTCTCATTAATTCCCAAACATAATGATCAGTAGCTCCTTCTACCTGCCAAATATCTTGCCAACCTTTATTTTCTACTATTTCTTTAACATCTCCATGATTGTGTGCATCTAATATAGGCAGATCTTTTACTGATTCATATAATAATTTTGAAGTTTTATTTTGCAATAAATAATTTTCATCTAAAAATGCCAAAGTTATTCCTCCCATAATTAATAAATTTACTTATAATGTTCTTTCATTTCTTTATTAAATGGCAAATTGAATATTTCATCCCATAATTTAGGAATAGCATCGTAATCTTTTGTCCTTGGATCTCTTACTAAAACTTCTTCTAATATTTTTCTATCTCCAGTAATAAATGCCTCTAATGCCATTTCCATTCTTGTTATTCTTGGAATTAGATAATATTTTTTTATTTTTTCTGGTAAATCTGGTTCTATTTTTTCAGGAGTTATTCCACTTTTGTTAACTTTTACTGGAACTTCAACAACGACATCATTCGAAATACTCTTAATTGTCCCATTATTTAAAATATTTAAAAATAGTCTTGCTTCTACATTGTTTGTTAAAGCATTTATAAAAGGTATCTGTTGCTCTCCACTCATCTTTTCTTTAGGAAATTCCTCCGGCCATCCTTCAGTAATTTTTATCTTTGGATCTTTCGAAACTTGTATAATTAGTCTTTTTATTTGTCTTAATTCTTCATAGAATTTAGGTCTCTCTACTTCATTGTCTATACCCCCAAATTTTCCATACCATCTCTTTTTTGCTTCCAAACTATGATGATGTTTCCAAGTGCTATTTCTGGTTGTGTCTCCTATAGGTAATAATCCATAAAATTTGTACATGTCTATAACTGCAGGAGCTAAGTGAGTATCCCATGGATCTTTTGGTTCCCAGCTTTTTGATTTCTCTTCTATCCATTTGTCTAATATAGGGTACCCATCTTCACCTTTGTATATGAACCTATTCAACCAAATACCATGGTTTACTCCTGCTACTTGCCAATCTATTTCTTTTTCATCTAATCCTAACGTTTTAAAAATTTCATGAACTCCTCCAACTCCATGACAAAATCCTACAACTTTAACGTTTGTCAATCTTTTAATTAACTGCGTAATTTCCATAACAGGATTAGCTGTTTGTATAAGCCAAGCATTCGGACACACTTTTTCAACAGATTTGGCTATATCAAGCGACATCTTTAAATGATTATAATTCGTAAATGTATAATAATCAGAAACCATATTAAATTCCTGACTATCTATCCCTCTGTAATAACCATACTTTTCTGCAACATCTCTCATTATTTCATAATTAACGTATCCATCTTCATGACCAGATGCTCTATACAATGCAGTATTTATAACAAAATCAGCATCTTTAAGTGACTTTTCTCTATTAGTGGTTTTTTCAAATTTTAAATCCCCACCTATTTCTTGGGTATATCTTTTAGCTAAATTATCTACAGCATTTAATCTTTCTTCATCTATATCCATAAAAGACACTAAGCTTCCGTTTAACTCTTTTGTTTTAGCTAAATCTCCTACTAATTTAACTGTGTATCTTACACTACCTGCTCCTATAAAAGATATTTTGATTGACATCCGAACACCTCCAAATTTTACAAAATATAGTTTATTAAAATAGTTAAATTTTTAATTTTTTAAATTATTGCTTTTATTTTAGATTCATCACTATTTAATACTTTAATCCCCCTCCCATTAATCCTTTCATAAATAAGTTTTGAAAAAGCAAAAATATTATTAGAGTGGGAATTATAGAAAGAACAGCTAATGCTAAGACTTCATTCCATGCGACTCCATATTGACCTTGTAAACTTGAAAGAGCTAATTGAATAGTATAAAATTTACTTTCATTTATAACTATTAATGGCAGAATAAAATCATTCCATCTCCAAGTGAATGAAAATATCGATAAAGCAGCAATTAAAGGTTTTGAAAGAGGGACAACAATTCGGTTAAATATTTGGAATTCTGTCGCTCCATCAATTTTAGCGCTTTCTAAAAATTCATTAGGTATATCTTTCATGTACTGTACAGCGGCAAATGTACCTGTTGGAGTAAAGATTGCAGGAATGATCAAACCCCAAAGCGAATTCATTAACCCTAGTTTTCTAATAATAACAAACAATGGAACCATAGTGATTTGCGTCGTTATAAAAAGAGTAAGCATAATAGTATTTGATAAAAGATTTCTACCTTTAAATGAACCTTTGGCTAAACTGTATCCAATAGTTAAGCAAAGAATCACAGTAAAGATAGTGGAAATAATGGCTACAAATAATGTATTCCATAAATATCTCATAAAATCCATATTTTTAAAAATGTTAATATATCCTTCCAATGAAAAATCTTTTGGAAATATTGTAGGTGGATATTGATAAATTTCTCCAAGGGTTTTGAAAGACGACAATACTGTCCAAAATATGGGTATCATAAAAATAACAGCTAATATTATTACTATTATTTTACGTATCAAATAGTATCACCACTTTCTGTACTTTGTGCCTTTAGAGCAAAAACAGAAATCACGAAGACGATCATCAAAAAAACGAAACTTGCCGCAGATGCGTATCCAATTCTATAACTTGAAAAAGCTTGCTGATAAATATATAACGGTGTTACTGTGGTTGCATAACCAGGTCCGCCTGTGGTCATAATATATACTATAGTAAAATCTCTAAAACAATATGCAGTTGACAAAATTAAAACCAAAATATTTGTATTTTTTAGTAAAGGAAACGTTATTTTCCAAAACAATTGGATTTTATTTGCACCATCGACTATTGCCGCTTCATGGAGCTCTTGAGGAATATTTTGTAACCCTGTAATAAAAAGCATCATCATAAACCCAGTTAGCGTCCAAACTTGTACCAAGACTACAGAAAAAAGAGCAAAATTTGGATTTTCAAGCCATGATACAAGAGGCAAGCCTATTCTTATAAATATAGAATTTATTAATCCTGTATCAGTAGATAATAACCATTTCCACATAGTACCTCCAGCAACCATAGGTATCATATATGGCCAATAAAAAAAAGCTCTAAATATTTTGGAAAATTTATCTTCATTCTGTAAAAATGCTCCTAAAAGAAGAGATAATAAAAAGGTTATAGGAACAGATAAAAGAGTAAACTTAAAAGAGACGTATAGAGAATTCCAAAACCATTTATCCACAAATAAATGCTTAAAATTTTGGAATCCTACAAACTTCATTGGTCTCAACAAATCCCAAGAATAAAAAGATAGAATGATAATCAAAACTATTGGAACAAATGTAAATATTATAAAAAATATAAGGGAAGGTATCGAAAAAATAAATCTGTTTTTAATCCATTTTTGCACTCTTTAAAACCTCCGTTATAAAAGGAATTATTTATTTTCTTTAAAAATTAGAAAATCCACAATTTATATATGTTTTGTTAAATTTTTTCAAAAATACCTACTCGATTCTAATATTCACAAAATATGAATTCCTTTAACTTTTTCAATACACATCTCGAAGGAAAGAAAGAAGGTTTCAACCTGGACCTATTATAAATTCAAAAGCTTATTTTAAAGAATTTCTCATTTCTAAAGTCCCTAAAAAGAATATATACTTACTTTCAAAATTCTATAAGATTTATTGAAAATTAGTTCTATTCTTTGAATAAAGACATAATTACAAGTTAATCATAATCTTGTAAAAATAAACTATATGTAACCTCAAGATTTAACTCCTCTTCTACAAAAGAATCAATAATTTCTTCTTTATGTTAAATAAATGATAATTTAAAATTTTTCATTTTCACTTTTCAAATAGCTGTACGAATCTGTCTTTTATCCTTTCAGAAAAAATCATTTCTAAAATATCTACAAAATTTTAATAATTAAATTTTATGCTTTTGAAAAGATGACGATACTATGATTTTTCTTATAAAATATAGTCATTTGAATATAACATCTCTCAAGGCAAAGAGCCTTGAGAGATAATCCCTTACAGTCCTAAATCCTCCATGATTCTTTCATATTCTATTTTTATATTTGTTATTATCTCTTTTGCTGTTACATTTCCAGCAATTCCCAAAGATAATTGCTTTCTTATGGGTTCAGTTAATCTGCTCCACACTTCATTTGCTCTAGAAGTAGCTGTCCATACAGGTGCTCTTTCACCTAATTTTGCAAAAGTTTGAGCCCATTCATTCATCTGTTCATTTTCATAATCTATATAATGGTCTTCATATGCAGTTAAATAATATCCTGTTTTCATTAAACTAAGATATCCTTCTTCTTTATCAGCCATCCACATGATGAAATCAATGGCAGCATTCTCTTTTTCTGATTTCCCTGTTTGAAATGCGCCTAAGAAACTTCCTCCAGGTATGCCAAACCAATCTCTTATTTTAGGAAAAAAGGCAACATCATATTCTTTACCAGTAGTTTTGGAAATATCTATCGCATTTGACGCTTGCCAACTTCCTGACCAGTATGCAGCAGTTCTACCAGAATAAAAATCTTGATCAGCTGCTTGACCACTTAACCATTCAGCTTTTGGAATATAATTTTCTCTAAATAAATTAAGGAATTCATCAATTGCTTTTTCAGAATCTTCATAAGTGTCTAAAACAAAATTTAGATTTTCATCTAAAACTTTAATATTCCACAATGATAGATAACTAAAAAAACGGTCAGCTGAATAATCATAAGAAAGTGCATAAGGTATTTTATTAGTCTTTTTCAAATTGTCTAAAATTGATTTAAATTCGTCCCAAGTCCATGGTTCTTCTCTTTCCTCAGAAGGAGGATAGGATATACCAGCTTTTTTAAACATTTCTTTATTTACCCACAAGCCGTGAATGGTAAATTCTAAGGGAACTGCATGTACAACGTCTCCACTTCCTAAATAGACATTGGTAACATCATATATTGAATCTTTATATTCTTGTGGATCTAATCCGTACTTTTCCTTAATATATGGAGAAAGATTTATTAAGTATGGAGCGACTTGTGGAATATAAGCAGTAGTGACTTGAATCAAATCAGGTACTTCCCCGCTCATAATAGAAAGTGCTACCTTTTGCATGAAACCTCCATAATAAGGTAATACAACAACATCAATGTTAATTCCCGGATTTTCTTTTTCATAAATCTCAACAACTTTAGACATGTTCCTTCCCATTGTTGCGTCTCCAACATACATAGTTAAATCTACAGCCAAAGAAATAGATACGATAAAAACAGTTAGAATAATAAAACTAAATACTTTTTTCATACTTTCACCTCCAAAATCAAAAAATTTATTAATTCATTCTAAAATCGAATATATTTATAACCATTTTAAATCAATATAAATAAATAGTCAACTTTGATTTTACCTAATTAGAAATGATGATATGCAATTAAGATGAAATATTTTTGATTATTTTGACTTTCCTTACTTTTTATAAATTTTTCTAAAAGAAGTATAATTTAATTAGAGGTGATCAATATGAAATTAATATTATCCTTAATAATAAGCTATTTTATTGGTTCCATCCCATGGAGTTTTATATTTACAAAGATTTTTTCTGGCAAAGATTTAAGAAAGGTGGGAACAAAAAATGTTGGTGCAACAAACGCTTGGAAAGAAGCGGGACCTGTAGCTGGGATTTTATCTTTCGTTGGAGATTCCACAAAAGGCATTTTGGCAATTTTAATTGGGATGTTACTCGGTATAAGCAAAACTTGGTGGCCTTTATTCGCTTTAATAGCTATAATTGGGCATTCCTTTCCCATATGGTTAAAAGGTAAAGGTGGGGTTGGTGTAGCAGCTGCAGTAGGATCGTTTGTTATTTTATTTCCCTTAGAATCTGCTGCTTTTGGTATTTTAGCTGGAACATTATGGCTGACTTTTAAAAAAGGTATTATATTTATCTTGTCTTTGCTATGGCCGTTTGTTATTTTAATAGGATATTTGAGGGGAACTTTAGATCTGATAGGAACACTTTTAAGTATTATAATGGTATTATTTTTGTTCCTTAGAGGGATGGACAATTTAATAAAAAGCTTTGAAGAAGCTAAAGAACCTCTTAAAGATAACTTTGTTAGAAGAAAATTGTGGAGATACATGGGACTTTTATTTCCAACATTAGCTTATCCTCTGTGGGGAGCGATTGTTTTTAGATATATAGTTATTATAGCTGGCTTAATAGCTTTAATTTTGGAACTTCTGAGAAAATATTCAAAAGGAATAAATAATGTTTTGAAAAAGGTTTTTAAACCTGTTAGTAAAAGTGAAGAAGATTATAAAATTTCTGGAACAAGTTATTTCCTTATGGGTTGTGCGATAGCTGGGCTTTTCCCTATACCTTATTCTTTAATTTCTATAGTTATGTTGGTACTGGGTGATTCTTGGGCAGTTTTAGTTGGTAAGAAGTGGGGAAAGCATCAATGGTTACAAGGAAAATCAATTGAAGGAAGTATTGTTTGCTTTTTGATTTGTTTGGCATCAGGTGCGGTTTATATGAATTTGATAGGATCCCCTGTTAGTTATTTTATTTTAATTGTGGGTGCTCTATCTGCTACCATGGTTGAAGGCTTAGGTAATTGGTTAAACGATAATTTGACTATGGCTCCGATTTCGGCTCTTTGTATGTGGCTTTTTTCTTTACTTTAAAAATTCCCCGCGTTTTTTATAGCGGGGGAAACTTAACAAGGGGAGATTTAGAAGTTTTCGGTGTTTTCGGGAGGAAATATTTCATCCATAGGAGTTTCTTCTTCAGTAGGAGCCTCCAATGGTGTCGATGGTTCTAAAGGCATTTCAAAAAAATCTTCTATGAGAGTCTCTTGTGGCGTAGGCGCTACTCCTTCAGGAAATATGATTTGACCTGTTGAAGCATCTACTTGGACATTTATGTTGTCAAATTCTATTTCATAAATGGGGTTGCCCAGCTCATTTACTTTTAGTGTAACTGATATTAATTTGTTATCCGGAAAAGCCTCTGAACTCGTTTTTACAGCATCTTCTAAAGGTACTGTTACTATAGCTAAAATTCCTAAAGTTTCTTCGTCAAGTCCTTTCCCTTCTTTTGTATTTAATATTTCTCCTGTTACTTTATCTATTGTAATTTCGGTCCCATCATCAAGTATAAAAGTATAAGAACCTTTATCTCTTCCAAATACCCCTTTGTCACTCTTTATCGATACAATAGAATAACCAAGCCTTGTACTCTTAACAATTTCTATGAGTTGATCAATGGGCAATTTTGAAACTTCTTTTATAGGAGCTGGGACTTCTGGCGACATAGGAGGTTCTCCTACTGGAGGTTGTTCTGGTAGCTGTGCAAAAATAAAACTACCTGCCAAAAGAACTACGAGTATCATGATACCTAATGTCTTCTTTTGCATCTGTTTCACCTCCTTCCGTGAAAAATTTATAAGTTTTTATTTGCTTTCACTAAAAGTTTATTTTATTCAAATGAAATTGTTCTGAAATATCAATTAATCTATGATGAAAACTAAAAAATTTTTAAATAGGAAAAATTCGGTTTTTCATTAAATTTTAATTTTATTTTCATAAAATAAATTGGAGGTGATAATAATGAAAATTTTGGTGGTTGAAGATGAAGAAAAGCTTGCCAATATAATAAAAAGAGGCCTTACAGAGGAAGGATATTGTGTAGATGTTGCTTATGATGGAGAATCAGGAGAAGATTACGCAAAATTTGCTCCATATGACTTAATTATTTTAGATATTATGTTACCAAAAAAAGATGGAATAACTTTATGTAAAAATTTAAGAGAAGAAGGAATAAATGTTCCGATATTAATGCTCACAGCAAAAGATAGTATAGAAGACAGAGTAAAAGGACTTGATTCTGGTGCAGATGATTATCTCGTAAAACCATTTGATTTTAATGAATTATTCGCACGTGTAAGATCTTTACTAAGGAGGGAATCTTTTACTAAAAATCCAAAATTGCAAGTTGGAGACTTAGTTTTGGATACTTTAACCAGAGAAGTATGGAAAGGAGATAAGAAGATAAAATTGACACCTAAAGAGTATAATATATTAGAATATTTTATGAGAAATCCAAAAATAGTTGTAACTAGAACTATGTTGGAAGAAAAGATGTGGGATCTTGACTTTGAAGGTAGTTCAAACGTTATAGATGTGTATATACGAAGATTAAGGAAAAAGATTGATGACAAAGATGGAAGTATTATAGAAACTGTAAGAGGAGCTGGTTACAGGTTAAGAGCATCCTAAAATTTTTTAAAAGTATTAAATTTAAGTTGACTATTTGGTATATTTTTATCATGTTAATATTACTGCTTATATTTGGGCTGACTTCTTATTATGCCTTAAGTCATAGTCTTTTTGACAATATAGACAATTTGCTGTTAAATCGTATGGAAGATTTAAAAAATATTTTAGGCAACGCTGATAATATAGAAAATATAGAAAGTATAAGTCGTCTTCCAAATGAAATGATATATATATATAATTTAAATGGTAATTTAATAAGATTTTATGGCTTTTTTGTAGAATTAAAGAATGTATCACAGATTATTCAGAAAGTTGCTAACGGGGAAAGTTTTTTCTTTACCACAACTACTAATTTTAATTGGACTGGAAGATTTTATGCATCGGGAATAGAAATAGAAGATGGTTCATCGATAGTTATAATCATTGGAAGATTCATAGACGAAATAAACGATGTTTTATCTCGTTTGCAAATGATTTTGATATCAACAGGAGTTTTAGTAACATTATTGGGGGGAATAGGAGGATTATTTTTCGCAAATCGTTCTTTAAAACCTGTCGATAAGATCATAAATATCGCTCAAAATATAGAAGAGAATAATTTGAATGAAAGAATAGAGATAAAGAGCGAAGATGAATTGGGAAGATTGGCTGCCACTCTTAATCAAATGATTTCAAGGTTAGAAAAAGCTTTTGAGCAACAAAAACAATTTACAGCAGATGTTTCTCATGATTTAAGAACTCCTCTTTCTATAATTCAAGCTGAAGCGAGTTTATCTTTAAACAAAGATAGATCTGCACAAGAATATAGGAAATCTTTGGAACTAATTCAAGAAGAAGTATTATATATGTCTAATATTATAGACAAATTGCTTTTTTTGGCAAGAAGCGACAATAAAACTCAATTATATAATTTTGCACAGACGGAATTGAAAGATTTGATCTTAGAAGTTATGAGGAAAGTCGAACCTTTATATAAAAAAAAGGGCTTAGATTTGAAAATCAATAAATTAGAGGATTTAGTTGTAAAAGGCGATAGGGAAAAATTAAAAGAAGCGCTTTTGAATATTCTTGATAATTCGTTAAAATATACCGAAAAAGGAACAGTTTCTATTTCACTTTTTAAGAAAAGTGCGTTTGCGGTGCTATCTATTTCAGATACAGGTCAAGGAATACCAGAGCAAAATTTACCACATATATTTGATCGTTTCTATCGTGTTGATAAAGCTCGCACTCACAGTGAGAAAAGTACGGGGTTGGGATTAGCAATAGTTAAGGAGATTGTTGAAGCTCACGGAGGAAAAATAAAAGTTGAAAGCAAAGTCGGTGAAGGAAGTACGTTCTCAATATTTTTACCATTATTAAAATAAAAAGGCCTATAAAGGCCTTTTTAACTTCTTGCTACATATGTAGTATGTAATAACTCGTGTGACTTCTCACTTAGAGGTTCTCCTAAAAATTCTTCATATAATGCTTTAACAGCTGGATTTTCGTGAGACTTTCGTATAGGAAGAGATTTGTCAACTTCATATATTGCTTCCATTCTCTTTAAGAGTATTTCGTTGTTTGTCGGGATAGGCTGTCCTCCGCCTCCTATACATCCACCTGGACAAGCCATGAATTCAACAAAATGATATTCTTTTTCTCCATTTTTAATCATTTCAAGAACTTTCCTCGCATTCCCTAAGCCATTTACTACGGCTACGTTTACTTTTATACCATCTATTGCAATCGTTGCTTCTTTTATCCCTTTAATGCCTCTTACCGATTCAAAATCTAACTTTTCTAATTCTTTGCCGGTTATTGCTTCATAAGCCGTTCTTAAAGCTGCTTCCATAACACCTCCGGTGGCACCAAAAATCGCAGCTGCTCCTGAAGATATTCCTAATGGAATATCGTAATCTTCGGCTGGAAGATTCAGCAAATCTATTCCTGCTAATTTGAACATCTTTGCGAGTTCTCTTGTAGTTAGAACGTAATCAACATCACCCTTCATTTCGGGTCTTACTCTTTCAAATTTTTTTGCTGTACAAGGCATTATTGAAACAACAACCATTTTTTCTCTTGGCACTCCTATCTTATTTGCGTAATATGTTTTGGCAATCGCACCGAACATTTGTTGAGGAGATTTGCAAGTTGAAAGATTATCTATAAACTCAGGATAATTGTGTTCTATAAATTTTATCCATCCAGGACTACAAGATGTGAAAAGCGGAAGTTTACCACCATCTTTAAATCTTTCTATAAATTCATTTGCTTCTTCCATAATAGTAAGATCGGCTGAAAAATTAGTATCAAAAACTTTATCGAATCCCAACAGTCTCAATCCAGCAACCATCTGTTTTGTAGTAATACGACCTGGTTCAGCTCCAAACTCTTCAGCAATTGCGACTCTTACAGCAGGAGCTGTTTGTACAATAACAAATTTGTCTTTGTCAGAGAGTACATTCCATACTTGTTCTGTATGGTATACCTCGTGTAAAGCTCCTGTAGGACATTCTAATATGCATTGACCACAATTTGTACAATCAACGTTTCCCATACCTTTATCCATGAACGTTGTTACATAAGTATTAGGACCTCTGTTAGCAATTGTTAATATATTAACTGACTGAACTTCTGCACATTTTCTCACACATCTATTACAAACAATACATTTTTGAGGCTCCCGCACTATTGAATAGCTACTTTTATCTTCTGCAAGCCCATTAGAAATTGGCGGTACCCTTATTTCTGTTATACCAATTTCTCCCGCTATTTCTTTTATTTCACAACTGTTAGACTTTGAACAAGTCAAACAATTCAAATTACAAGTGATACCATGTGAAGCAACTATTAATTCCATGATTGTCTTCCTTGTTTTTCTAACTTTTTCTGAATGCGTAAAAATTTCCATTCCATCTGTTATTTTTGTAACACATGCGGGTTTTAATGTTCTTTCACCTTTCACTTCTACGGAACATAATCGACAACTACCAAAAGGTTCGAGTTTTTCTGAATAACAAAGCGTCGGAATTTTTATGTGGGCACTTTTTACTGCATCTAAAATACTCATTTCCTTGTCAAATTCATATTCTCTATTATTTATTTTAACTTTCATACAGTCACCTTCTTGTTATAGAATTTGTCAAAGAGTGATAAAATTAGGTTTAATGATGATTCTCCAAAACCACAACGTGCGGCAGAACTTACAGCTCCTTTAATATCTGAGATTATTTCTATTTCTTTGGAAGTTGGATATCCTCGTCTGTATATATCTGTTACAATTTTATTTATATTTTTATTACCTTCTCTACATGGAAAACAAGTTCCACAAGTTTCATCTCTAAAAAAATCAGATACATTTTTAGCTATTTCTAAGTAGTTTCTATCTTTTGAAACAACAATCATGCCTCCAGATCCAACATTACTCCCAATTTTTTGTAAATTTTCGTAAGTATAAGGAACGTCAATTTCTTCTTCTGTTAAAACTTCGGTAGATATACCTCCTGGTATAACAAAACCTAAACCACTTCCTTTAACTCCCCCAGCTAATTCGTTTATTATTTCTTTAACACTTAACTCTCCAAATTCTACCTCGTATACACCGGGTTTATTAACATCTCCGCTTATAGAAATTAACTTAGTTCCTCTGCTTCTTTCTGTACCCATTTCAGAATATATATTATCTTCATATTTCATAATTTCTGCTGCAGCAGCTAAAGTTTCTACGTTATTTACAACTGTGGGCTTACCAAAAAGTCCCTCAAAAACAGGCAATGGTGGCTTTATTCTTGATTTTCCTCTTTCACCTTCAATAGAATTTATTAACGATGTTTCATCCCCACAAACATAAGCGCCAGCACCTCTGACAAGTTTCAAATCAAATGAAAAATCTGAATTTAAAATGTTTTTGCCGAGAATATTTTTTTCATATAATTTTTCTATGGCGTTTCTCATAATCTTTATCGATTTAACGTATTCTCCTCTTATATATATGTAACCATACTTCGATCCTGTAGCATACGCACTAATTATGATGCCTTCTAAAACTTTAAAAGACAGATTTTCCATCAAAAACCTGTCTTTGAAAGTCCCAGGTTCTCCTTCATCGGCATTACAAATAACAAACTTTTCTTCATCTTGGATATTGTAAACTGTTTCCCACTTTATACCAGTTGGAAACCCTGCTCCGCCTCTTCCTCTTAAGCCACTTTCTTTTATTTTACTGATAACTTGTTGAGGTGTCATGTTCAAAGTTCTTTTTAAACCAGGAAAATCATAATTTTCTAAACTTTTTCCTAAATCAGTTTTTAAAAATATTTTTTCCATTGTTTGTCTATCCTCCTATTCCAGAGAATCAAGTATTTTTATAACTTTATTAGTAGTTAAGTGGGTATAATAAGTATCATTTACCATCATAACTGGACCTTCATCACAATGACCTAAACATTCAACAACCTCTAATGTAAATTTTTTGTCTTTCGTTGTTTGATTCTCTTCTACGTTAAGATATTCTTTAAGAGTTTTTAGCAATTCTACAGAATTATTCAATCTACAAGATACACTGTCACATATTCGAATAATGTACTTACCTGTAGGCTCTAAATGAAACATGGAGTAGAAACTTATAACGCCGTATAAATGGGCTTTTGGTATGTTCCTTTTTTTGGAAATTCTTAAAATGTCTTCTTCAGAAATAAAACCGTACGTTTCCTGAACATCATGCAATTCCTCAAGTAACTCTTTTTCATAATATTTTTCCACAAAAACACCTCCTAATATAAAATATTTTACTTACTTTAGAAATTCCAAAACCTAAGTTTTGCCAATATTTTAGTTTTAAATTTTTTCAAAAATACCTCCATAGCTCTAATCTTTACTAATTCTTAATTCTTTTAACTTTTTCGGTACTTGTACCGAGAGAGGGAAGGGGGCTCCGCCCTGGACCCATTTTAAATTCAAAAACTTATTTTTAAAAAATTTTCATTTCTAAAGTCCCTATAGAATATTTTACTGTCTTGAACCCATTATAAATTCAAATGCTTATTTTGTGAAAATCTTCATTTTTATTTTTTCGTTCTGGACTTTGATATTAAATAAGCTCCTATTCCAATTAATAAAACGCTCAAAACAATTTTGACAAAATTCCTAAAAAAGAAAGTTGAAGAAATTACCATACTTAGCACAATAAGTATTCCTACGACAATAAGTAGAGCTGCAATTAAAATCAAAATTGTTTTTCTGTCTGAATCTTCTAATTCCTGAATATGTTTATGATGTTCGGTTTCTGTATTATCATTTTGTTGTTCATTTTCAGAATAAACAGAATCTTTAGGTTCTAAGGGAATAACAAGAATAGCGATTATATATAACAAAATTCCAAAACCCCAAAGTAAAGAAAATACGATCCAAATAAGCCTAACAAGAACGGGATCAATTTCAAAATATTCTCCAATTCCTCCGCAAACTCCGGCTAATACTTTGTTTTTTCTTGATCTATACAGTCTTTTCATATTGTTCTCCTCTCTATATTTTTAACTTTCTTTAGAAATTATAAAAACCTATTTTTATATATGTTTTAAAATTAAATTTTTATAAAATGCCTCCTTAACTTTAATCCTTTTTACTCACTTTAGAAATTCCAAAATCCTTATTATATGTATATTTTAGCGTTGATTTTTTTACAAAATACCTCCCCGCCTCTAATCCTTACTAATTCTTAATTTCTTTGCCTTTTTCGGTACTTGTACCAAAGGAAGGGGGGAGAGGGCTCCGCCCTGGACCCATTTTAAATTCAAAAGCTTATTTTTAAAAAATTTTCATTTCTAAAGTCCCTATTTAATCCTTATCAGCTATGAATTTTTTCAATTTTTCGCTCCATTATCGAAGAAGAAGGAGTAGAGAGAGTTTCGTTTTCTATATTTCTTGACACTTGTACAAACATAAATTTAAACAGCAAAAAACATGTTTAGCTGATTTTATGAATCAATAAACCACTCCTTAATTTTGGTTCAAACCATGTGGATTTTGGAGGCATTATCTTGTTAGAATCTGCTACTTCAAAAAGCTGGTTCATTTGAGTTGGGTACATAGAAAATGCCACTTTCCAACCTTTTTCATCCACCCATTTCTCCAATTCTCCTATACCTTTTATACCACCAATGAAATATATTTTTGGGTCACTACGAGGATCTTCTATTGAAAGTACAGGTTCTAATATATATTTTTGCAGTATTTGTACATCAAGGTTTTCAACGGGATCGTTGCTTAATTGTCCTTTAAAGGTAAGTTTATACCATTCTTTTCTTAAATACATGCCGAAAGTATGCATTTCTTCAGGAGAATAATGAGGATGGGGTGCTTTTTCAATTTTAAAATATGTTTCTAATTTTTTCAAAAATTCTTCTTCTTTCAGTCCATTTAGATCTTTTACTATTCTATGGTAAGGAAGGATTCGCAGTTCGTCATGAGGAAAGATGGCGGCCATAAAGAAATTATACGGTTCATTTTCATCGTAGGAAGGATCTTTTTCTCTCATTATTTCTTGTACTCGGGAAGCTGCTGCAGCTCTATGATGTCCATCAACGATATATAAATAATCTATCTCTTCGAAAGATTTTTTCAATTTTTCAATGTTTTCTTTTTCTGATATTTTCCAGAGTTTATGATTTATGTTATTTTCATCACAAAAATTATAAAGTGGTTGCTTATTTTGAATAAGAGAATTTATTAAGTTCTTTATTTCTATTTTACTTTTGAAAGATAAAAAGACAGGTCCTGTTTGGGCTTTTAAATTCAGTATATGATTTGTTCTATCATCTTCTTTATCTTTCCTTGTTAACTCGTGTTTTTTTATTATTCCTTTTTTATATTCTTCAACACTCACTGTCGCAAAAAATCCCGTCTGGGAAATGCCTTGCCATATCTCTTGATAAATATAAAATGCTTCTTCATCGTCTTGTACTATAGAACCTCTTTCTAAAAAAGACTGAAAATTCTCTTTGGCTTTTTCGTAAGGATCTTCTTTAGGATTATCTTTTACTTCAACTTCAGCCCTCGTTACTTTTAGAAACGAATTGGGGTTTCTTTTTATAATTTCTTTTACTTCATCTTCTTCAAGAACATCGTATGGAGGACACGAAAAACATTGTTCTATTCCTTTAAAAGGTCGTAAAGCTTTAAAAGGTCTAATAATTGCCACAGTTACTACCTCCTCTTTACTAATCTTTCAAAATATTCATCCTGAATTTTAAACATTTTTTTTGCCTCTTCTTCAGAAACTTCATGATCGTAACCTATAATATGAAGAACTCCATGAATGAGTATGTAGAAAAATTCTTCTTCAAAGGTATTACCAAAATCACCTGCTTGCCTTTCTATACTTTCAACAGATATAACTATATCTCCTATGATAGATTGGCTTAATCCATAAGCAAAAGATAATACATCTGTAGGTTCATCTTTTCCTCTATACTTATTATAATTTTTAATCGTTTCATCGTCAGCTATTAATATATTTATTTCTGATTTTTTATCTCCAATTTCTTTTATTAAAATTGATTTTACTATTTCTTTGATTTTTTTTGAATTTATTTTTTTGATCTCTTGCTGATTAATTATATTTACCCTCATTCACGAACACCTTTTCATTCTTTTAATTCTTCTACGTCAATTTTTGGATAACTTATCCTTTTATGATTCATTTCTAAAATAGTTTTAACTATTCTTCCTTTAATCTTTTTTATTTCCCGTAATGTTAGCCCACAATCATCCAACTGGCCTTCTAAAAACAACGAATTAATTATTTCATCCAGTTTCTGATTAATTTCTATAGGATTTATCTCCTGCATAGAACGAGTTACCGCTTCTGACACATCACATATCATAAGGACAGCAGATTCTTTAAATTGGGGTATAGGACCTGGATATCTAAACATTGATGAATCCTTTATTCCTGTTTCTTGATAATATTCATTATAAAAAAACTGTTTTACTCTTGTTCCCTGGTGTTGAGAAATTATATCTTCTATCAAAACAGGTAAACGATATTTTTTTGCTAATTCTATTCCATATGTAACATGATTATTAAGAATAAGCGAGCTGAGTTTGGGACTTATATTAACATGTGGATTTTTAACTTTTTGGTTTTCTGAAAAAAATTGTGGCCTCCATATTTTTCCAATATCGTGAAAATACGCTGAAACTCTCGCTAAAGTACTATTCCCATTTATTGTTTCGGTGGCACTTTCAGCAAGATTTGAAATGATCATACTATGATAATAAGTACCAGGTGCTTTTAAAGATAATTCCTTTAAAAGAGGATTACTTAAATTTCCCAGTTCTAATAACCCTATTTCAGAGTAAACACGGGTCATGTATTCAAAAAAAGGAAGTATTCCCATTGTTATTAGAACACTAAAGAAATTAATTTCCAAAATTATTAAATAATCAAATACAGAATAATTAATATTAATTATATAAGAAAAAATCATTTGGGTTAACGAGGCTAAGATAAAAGGTAAAATAATTTCTATTCTCCTTTTTATTTTTCTTGAAAAAAAAGCTACGATAAATGCGGGCAAAAATAAAAAAAGCATGAATTTTAAATCAAAGCCAAATAAAATCCCAAAATATACAGAAAATATAAATCCTGCTAAAATTCCGACCTCATAATTTATAAGCAAAGTTACTATTAAAGTACTTAATATGGTTGATATAGCTACTATGTTTATGTATTTGTACACCAATAAGTTTAGAATAATATTTAAAAAAAGAGGCGTTAAAAAAGCCGCCCAATAATTTTTAGAATGTAATTTAAACAATTGGTTTTTTCTTAAAGCAAGTTCTACTATAAAAAACCATAGCGGTAAAAAAACTAAATTAAAAGAAATTTGAAAATAAAAAGTTATTCTATTATAAACTAAAATTTCTGTAAAAATAGATAACAAAATGAACAAAAATATTCTTAAAACAACTCCGCTATATTTATTATGAATATTATTCTTTTCATTATTGGATCTATTTTTTATACGTCTTTTTATAAATGAATATTTATTTTTCATTTTTTTCATACTTTTCATAAGCTTTTATTATATTTTTCACCAAAGGGTTTCTAACAACGTCGTCTTCTTTCAATTCAATAAATGTAATTCCTTTAATGTTCTCTCCTAAAATCTCTTTAACTGATAAGAGTCCAGAATCTTTCTTTTTTTCTAAATCTATTTGGGTAATATCTCCTGTAATAACCACCCTTGAATTGAATCCGATTCTTGTTAAAAACATTTTCATTTGTTGATAAGTAGTATTTTGAGCTTCATCTAATATGATAAAAGAATTATTTAAGGTTCTACCTCTCATATAAGCTAATGGTAATATTTCTATAATACCTCTTTCCCTATAAGAAATTAACCTATCAGAATCCATGAAATCTAAGAGAGCATCAAACAAAGGCTTAAGATAAGGATCTACTTTTTCGTATAATGTTCCTGGCAAAAATCCCAATTTCTCTCCAGCTTCTACCGCGGGTCGCGTTAAAATTAAACGTTGTACTTTACCTGCCCTTAAATAATCGACAGCCATTGCTACTGCCAAATAAGTTTTCCCCGTCCCAGCAGGGCCTATGCTGAAAACTATATCATTATTTTTTAATAATTCTATGTAATTAGCTTGTCCTTCTGTCTTTGCAAAGATTTTTGTTCCTACTATCTGAGTATTAACTACTTCTTTCATTGATTTTTGCTTTTTCTCGCTATTCTCTCCATTGCCATTGTTTTTATACCGAGAAACTATATATTGAAATTGATCCCAATCAAGCAATTGTCCTTCATCTAAAATTTCTAATAGTTCAGAAAATATTTTATAAGTCTTATCTACGGAATCTACATCTTTTCCTTCAATGTATATTTTTCTATCTTTGTAATGAATATCTACATTTAACTCTTTTTTCAAATACTTGGTCCTGCTATCATAAGCTCCAAATATTTCTATCGGTTCCACATTGTTAGGAATTGAAATCGTGTTTCTCAATATTTAATGTCCCTCCTTACACTTATAAAGTTTTACGAAACGTTAATTTACATATTTCCTAATTATTGTATAATACAATTCAATAATATTATATCACACAATTTATCAAAAATATTTTCTATGAAAAACTCTCTTTAAAAGGGGTTATAAGCATGTGGTATCCCGGTCATATTGAGAAAGCCAAAAAGATAATAAAAAATAATTTAAGTATAGTAAATGCTGTGATTGAAATTTTAGATGCACGAGCTCCTTATGCAAGTAGAGCTTATGAAGAAGAGCAACTTTTCAGGAATAAAAATAGAATAATTGTTCTGAACAAATACGATTTATGTGATAAGAAAAAAACTAAAGAATGGGAAAATTATTATAAGGCTAATGGAAATGAAGTTTTTTCACTAAGTCTTAAAAATCTAAATTTAAGAGAATTTTTTTTAAAAAAAATTGATCCTCTCATCCCAGAAAAATTTAATGAAAAGCGAATAATGATTGTCGGAATACCAAATGTAGGAAAATCAACTTTTATAAATAGACTAAAAGGTAAAAAAGCCGCAGCGGTTGGAAATGAGCCAGGAATTACAAGAGGCATTCAGTGGATAAATATCGGAGAAAAACTAAGAGTTTTAGATACTCCCGGAGTATTGTACCCAAAACTCTACAATAAAAATATTGTGAACAAATTGATTTTGATAGGTTCTTTAAAATCGGAGGATCATGAATTAGAAGAAGCTTTTAACTACGCATTTAATTTTTTGAGAATTGAGTATCCAGAAATTTTAAGCAAAGTACTCCTTAATTGGGAAGGCTGCAAAAATTCGTACGAGTTCATAGAACTTTTTTCTTTAAAAAGAAATTTCATAAAAAAAGGTGGAATCTTTGATTATGAAAGAGGCAGAAATATTTTTTTAAAGGAATTATCAGATGGTAAGTACGGTTGCATTACATATGAAACTCCTTCAGATTTTTAAAATAAAAATGCTGGTAAGAAATTACCAGCATTTTAAAACCTTTCAATAATTTTTATGTAGTCACCACTGTTTAATAAAGCTGCATTTGCTTCATCTATATCTACATGAAATTCTAATGCGAACTTCTCACTAACTCTTATTAAAACATCTTGAAAAATCAGTCTTCTTCCTTCTTTATTGCAATAAACTGATACTATATCTTTATCTTTTACTCCATAGTGTTCTGCATCAATTGGAAGCATATGTATATGCCTTTTAGCTATGATAACACCCTTATCTAAAACAACTTCTCCCTTTGGACCTTTTAGAGTAATTCCTGGAGTACCTTGTATATCTCCAGAGTCTCTTACTGGTGGAGTTATTCCTAATTTAAAGGAATCTGTTCGAGATATTTCAACTTGTGATTCTTTTCTTACAGGGCCTAATATTCTTACTTTTTGAAAAATACCCTTAGGTCCTATTAAATCAACACATTCATCACAAGCATACTGCCCCGGCTGACCAAGAGGTTTTATAGGTGTTAATTCATAATTTTCCCCAAAAAGTACCTCCAAGTGTTCTTGTGACAGATGAACATGTCTATTAGATACTCCAACTATTATACCTGGTTCTTTTAATTGCAAAATATACACCTCCACATTGATATTTTTACTCACTTAATAGACTTTCTAATAATAACTTTAAGCTCTTTCGGTTTTATTATTTCTGCTATTAAAGGCCCTCTTTTTATAGAAATCCAACCTCCCCCTGCTATTGCTATATCATTACCTTTATCTACTCTTAATACAATATTTTCAAAGTTAACTTTTTCATATTTAAAACTTGAATAATAAGGCGGAAACAGCACATCTCTATTTGTTAATAATTCATCTACTCTTTCTTGCTTTGCTCTATGTGTAGAGACACCTTCTGGATGGAATACTGTCATAATAGGGGGTAAATCGTTTATTCCATTTTCTATAACTTTTATCCAAAATAAACCGCTAATAAAAAGTACATTTCCTTTATTAACAGTAAAAGTTTTAGAAATAATCTTTTTGGAAGGTATCATTTTGACTTGAGAATAAATATCGAAAAAATCGCACAGCCGATCTTTTGTAAAAATTCCTGGGGTATCATAAAATTCTAAATCCATGTTATTTATTTTTGTTCTTAATACATTAAGTGTGGTTCCGGGATAAGAACTAACAGTTAAATTTTCTGCACCTAATTTTTTTAAAAAAGAAGATTTACCAACATTGACAACTCCTATTATTAAAGCTTTCTCCCTTTCTGATTTTATTAAAAGTTTTTTTGTTCTTTCCATTCCCACTCCATTTTTTACACTAATCATTCTAATATGTTCCTTAGGTATTTTTAAATCCGAATCTTTTATTCTTTCATACAACCATTCCTTCAATTGGGTGTAAGAAGTACTTCTTGGTAAAAGATCTATTTTGTTTACAACAAGAAAGACATTTTTCCCCTTTAATTTATCTAATATTTCTTTTCTAAAAGTACCTTCAAAATCAATAACATCGACAAGCCATATAACGGTTTTAAAATCTTTCAAGATTTTATCAATTTGACAAGAAAAATCCGAATCAATGTTTATAGGAAGCAGTTGATTATAATGCCTTAATTTAAAACATCTTTGACAAACTATTGGTTCATCATTTGCCAATTTTTCTATAATCACATTTTCAGGCACATAACCCGCTTTGTTGGGATCTTTACTTTGGATTTCTATGCCGCAACCTTCACATTTCATATAACAATCTTTCAACTCCTTGCGACTCTTTAGGTTTTACTTTGTAAAATAATTTTCTCATAAAATCATTGCTTATTATTGAAGACTATTTAAAAAATTAATCCCATTATCAATCCTATTTCTAAGGTAATGTTTTCTGGTTCCCAAACTTCTGCTACAATCTCATCACCATATTTAAGAAAGCTTATTTCAGATTTTTTAATATACCAAAAATTACTAAACAATGCCCCCAAAAATTCATATTTATCAAGTTCCTTTTCAATAAAAACCCGTGATTTTATACCAAAACCACTGTTTTGAACGTTCACTACATCGTTATAATAAGGGTTAAAATCACTTAAATGGCTTTTCTGCAACCCTTTTAAAAAGTAGTCAAATTCTAAGTTAAATCCATAAGTTTTACTACTTGAGAAATTGATGTTTGTTTCAAAGTTCAAGGGAATATACCAATATCTCGATTCTCTTTCGTATCCTCCATAATATACTTTTCCAAGATCGTCATTTAAATAGCGATATCCTATCCCCACCGAAGGTGTAAAACCAATTTTTGAATTTAACAAAAATTTCTTTCCTAAGGTAGCTTTTGTTTCCCATGCACAGTTAAAAATATTTTCTAAATATAGAGGTCTTCCATTCATAGTTCTTCCATTATAATTAACTTTTCCACAAGATATCCGCCCTAAATAATTGAATAAGAAATCATTAACATTATAAACATATGAATAAGATATACTTGTTATAAGTCCATATTCTTGCATAAATAACTTCCCTTCTTCATCGAATTCTTTATAATGAAAATGATATGATTCTATCGAAAGCTCAATATCAATATCTTCAAAAGATAAATTTTTAGAAAAAATTGAAGAAGGAGGGAAATAATAAAAAGATAAAAATATAATAAAAATAATTTTTATGATGAAATTAATTTTTATATATTCTATAATTATCACTTCCAAACTGGGTTTCACCCTGAATCAAACTTAAATTCAAAACATTGTTTTTCTAAAATCTTTATTTCTAAGCAGATATTTAAAAAAGGATCAAAATCTCATTATGCAATTTTATCATAAATTGCAACCGTAGCTTGTCAACTAATTTTTTTTATGTTATAATTAATACTACCAAATGGGGGATCGTCTAACGGCAGGACAGCGGACTCTGACTCCGCGAGTAGAGGTTCGAATCCTCTTCCCCCAGCCTACTACGAAAGGGATCTTTTTTAGATCCCTTTTTTTACATTTTCTTTTTTATTTCTTAATTTTTAGGCTTGTCTAACTTTTTTAAGAGTAGTATAATAGCAAAAGAGACAGTAAATTTTTTTCAGTGGGGACTTTAGAAATGAGAATTTTTTAAAAATAAGTATTTGAATTTACAACGGGTTCAGGGTGGAGCCCTCTCCCCCTCCCTTCGGTACAAGTACCGAAAAACTAAAGAAATTCATATTTTGCAAGGATTAGATAGAGATTTTATAAACGAAGATTTTCAGAAAATAAGCATTTGAGTTTACAATGGGTTCAGGGCGGAGCCCTCCCCTCTCTCCTTAGCTACATGTAGCGAAAAAGTTAAAAAATTAGGAATTAATTAGGACTAAAATATTGGCAAAATTTAAATTTTGAAATTTCTAAAGGCAGTAAAATTTTTTCAAATTTAGGAGGAAAAGTGATTATACCATTAAGCAAATTATTTATAGGTCAAAAAGGGAAAATACATAAACTATCTCTAAAAAGCGAAGATTTAAACAATCGTTTTATTTCTATGGGAATGATTCCTGGTAAAATGATTGAATTGGTTCATATTTCTCCTTTTGGAGATCCTTTAGTATTTAAAACAGGAGAAAGGAAACTTGTTTTAAGAAAATCTGAAGCAGCTAATATATTTGTAGAAGTAGAATACATAATAGAAAACTTGTTTGAAATAGAATCTGGTGATTATGAAGTTATTCATTTAGAGGGTGGAAGAACTTTTTATAAGGAAATGAAAAAAATGGGGATTTTGGAAGGAATTAAAATAAAAAAGGTAAACAAATATGGTAACAAAATTAGTGTAGAAATAAAAGGAGACACTTTCGAAATTGGAAGAGGAAAGGCTGAAAAAATCTTTTGTAAAAAGGTGGCATAGAAGATGAATTTTTTAGCTATAACAGAATATGCGCAAAAGAACAAAGAGGTTACATTTTCTGAAATTAAAGAGGAGTTTAACTTAACTGAAAGTGAAATCAATATTTTGATTCCCTTTTTTAGAACCATGGATGTTGGTATTCAAAATATAAATAAAATAGAGCCGGCATGTAATAAATGTCCCCTAATTGATGAGTGTAAAAAAGGTTTTTTTAAAAAATGTGAGTAGTAAAATATTTGTTTATTTAAAGGTACCCCTTTTAAAAATCCTATTCTTTAATAAGGATAATGTTGGGAGGAAATCCTATGGGCCATCATCATGATCACGTTGAAAATACTGTATTAACCGAAGACTCAGAATCAGAAATCTCAATAATTGGTAATCCGAATGTCGGAAAAACTTCTTTATTTAATGCTTTAACGGGAGCAAAACAATATGTTGCAAACTGGCCAGGAGTTACTGTTGAAAAAAAGGTTGGGACCTTCAAATATAAAGGAAAATCTTTTAAATTAGTTGATCTTCCTGGAGTATATACTCTTTCATCAAAAAGTGAAGATGAAAAAGTAGCTAAAGATTATATATTGAGCAAAGAATCTGAAATTGTTATTTTGGTTGCAGATGCACTGAACTTAGAGAGTTCTATGTTTTTATTGTTTCAATTAATTGAAATGGAAGTTAAAATTATCTTAGTGATAAATGCTATAGATGAAGCAAAAGAAAAAGGCAGAGTTATAGATACATCTCCCATTTCCAAAACTTTAAATATTCCTGTAATTCTTACTTCGGCAAGAACAGGTGAAGGCATAGAAAAATTGTTAGAAGAGGTATACAGCCTTTCAGGAACCAAGAATATAATAAAAAATAAAATCAAATATCCAGAACCTATAGAAAAATTTGTATATTATTTTCAAGAAAAAGCTTTTCAATATAAAGATATTGAAGCTAAGTACTATGGAGATCGCGAAAATAGATGGTTACCTATTTATTTGTTGGAGTTTGGAAACAATGATTTAGAACTACCAGAAACATTTATGGAAGATATCAGCGAAAAATTTGATTTAGCCGCTTTAAAAAATGAGTACCTGAATTGGAAATTCAACTTCATCTCTTACTTAGTAACTTCCTCAATAATAAAAGAGGGAATCGATTGGTCTTTAAGAGATATTTTAGATCATGTGTTTACTCACAAGGTTTTAGGAATATTGATATATATCTTTGCCTTATTTTCTGTATTTTCTTTAACTTTTAGCGTAGCTCAACCTTTGTCCGACTTATTAGAGAGTTCGTTTAATTTCTTAGGAAACTTTGCTTCTAATTATATAAATATTCCTTGGCTAAATTCTTTGATTGTAGATGGCATAATTGCAGGTGTTGGAGGTGTTTTAATTTTCTTACCTCAGATTTTTATTTTGTTTTTCTTTTTAGGATTCTTGGAAGAATCAGGATATTTGCCCAGAGCTGCTTTCCTTGTAGACAGAATTGCAAGAAACTTTGGTTTGAGTGGTAGATCTTTTATGTCTATAATTTTAGGCTTTGGATGTAATGTTCCGGCTATTATTTCTACAAAAACTATCGCTAACAAAAAAGAAAGATTAGCTCTTATACTTAGTCTTCCTTTTTCTTCATGTAGCGCAAGATTACCCGTGTATATAGTATTTATAAGTGCCTTTTTTTCAGCACATGCTGCAACTATCATGATGTTAGTATATTTGTCAAGTATAGCGTTAGTCTTAATATCCTCAAAATTCTTACAGATTTTCATAACACAAGCTGATGATATTCCTTTTACAATAGAATTACCAAGATTTAGAATGCCTACATTGAAAAATTTATCAATTTATACGTGGAACAGAGGTAAGCACTTTTTACAAAAGGCTGGGGGAGTAATATTTGTTGCCACTATTATTATCTGGACACTGTCTTTTTTCCCAAATTTTGGAGAAGATATAAACAATAGTTACGCAGCAGTCATAGGAAAGATTTTCGAACCGTTGACCCGTCATTTGGGTTGGGATTGGAGAATAAATACAGGCTTAGTTTTTGGTGTTGCAGCAAAGGAAATAGTCGTTTCTTCTTATTCTACCTTGTTTAATGTAGGTGAAGAGTCGTTAAGTTTTGCTTTGCAAAATTCTATTACCCCCGTTTCTGCTTTATCCTTGATATTCTTCGTTTTAACATATATTCCATGTTTTGCAACTTTAGCCACTATAAAGGCGGAAACTAACGGTTGGAAGTGGATGATTTTCAGCTTCTTCTACACCATTATAGTAGCTTATTTAATTGCAAATATCGTTTTCTTTATTGGAGGCATATTCCTATGAAAAATAAAAATTTGACTCTTTTTACAATTTCTATTTTATCCCTTATATTTTTAATTTTGAGTATCTCTAAAAATTTTTTTTATGTGTTTTCTTTTTTTGTTATATTTTTAACTTCTATATATGGTTTTTCAAGTAATTCAAAAATATGGTATCATAAATCGGCTCATATAATTGTATCTTCATTAATAGGTATTTTTTTGATGGCCTACGAAATTTTAAACATATTGTTTTCTTTAATTTCAGGAGAGCTTTTAAATATAAAATTAAATTTTTATGTTATAATATTTGGAGTTTTTAGCATTTTTATTGTTTATTTTGAACTGAGAGATTTAAACAAACAGCATAACCAGGAGGTTCAATAGCTGATGAAATATTTATCATCGCATGAAATTAGAGAAATGTTTTTGGCATTTTTTGAAAGTAAAGGACATAAAAGGTTTCCAAGTGCATCTTTGATACCGAACGATCCACAATTAATGTTTACAGTTGCTGGGATGGTACCTTTTAAGCCTATATTTTGGGGAAAAGTAGAGCCTACTTATACAAGAATTACTACGTGTCAAAAATGTATAAGAACGAATGATATAGAGAATGTGGGTAGAACTCCAAGACATCACACTTTTTTTGAGATGCTTGGAAATTTTTCTTTTGGAGATTATTTTAAAGAAGAAGCTATTGAATGGGCTTGGGAATTTTTAACTAAAGAATTAGAAATGCCAATTGAAAAATTATGGGTCTCTGTTTATGAAACAGATGAAGAGTCTTTTAATATTTGGAAATATAAAATAGGTGTTCCTGAAAACAAAATAATGAAGTTTGGTAAAGAAGACAATTGGTGGGGACCAGTTGGACCTACAGGCCCTTGTGGCCCGTGCTCTGAAATTTATTTTGACACAGGAAATTCTAAAAACTGTCAAGATCACGAAAACTGCACACCAGCTTGTGATTGTGGACGTTTTGTTGAAATATGGAATATCGTTTTCACAGAGTATTATAGTGATGAAAACGGCAATCTATCTCCTCTTCCTCGAAAGAATATAGACACCGGAGCAGGTTTTGAGAGAATCTGTGCAGCAGTTCAAGATGTTTATGATAATTTTAAGTCTGATTTGTTTAAAGAAATTATTGAAAAAATAGAAAAAACTTTTTCTGTAAAATTTGGCGAAGATTCTAATACAGACGTATCTATAAAAGTTATTGCCGATCATGTTAGAGCCATTGCTTTTTTGATCGCAGATGGGGTTATTCCTTCGAACGAGGCAAGAGGATATGTATTAAGAAGAATAATACGAAGAGCGGTTAGACATGGCACTCTTTTAGGATCGAAAGGTCCTTTTTTAAAAGATATACTTGAAACTGTTATTTGGAAAATGAGTGATGTTTATCCCGAACTTCTTGAAAAACGTGATTTGATTGAAAAAATTTCTAAAATAGAAGAAGAAAAGTTTTTTTCAACCTTAGAAAAAGGGGTTGAAAGGTTAAACACTATAATTTCTAACTTTGATAAAGGAAATACATTGCCCGGAAGCGTTGCTTTCGAACTTTACGATACGTATGGGTTCCCTGTGGATATTACAAAAGAAATCTTAGAAGAAAAAGGAATTAAGGTTAATGAAAAAGAATTCGAAGAACTTATGAACAAACAAAAAGAAATGGCAAGAGAAGCTTTAGGAAAAGTGGAATATGATGAATCAAATCCTGTTTACAAAAGATTATCAAAAATACTGTCAAAAACAGAGTTTATTGGTTATGAAGCTTTGCGCATCGAAGAAGAACTCAAAGCAATAATTAACAATGGGAATATTATTAATGAAGCTTTTGAGGGCGAAGAAGTTGAATTATTCTTTGCAAGATCTCCTTTTTATTCAGAAAAGGGAGGCCAAGTTTCAGACAAAGGCGTAATCGTCAACGATAAATTCATGGCTGAAGTAAATGATGTTCAAATGATTTCGGGTGAAATAATATCTCACTTTGTCAAGATAAAAAAAGGTAGTATAAAAACGGGAGAAAAAGTAGTTTTAGAGGTTAATGAAACTTTAAGAAAAGCTACTGAAAAAAATCATACTGCAACGCATCTTCTACATGCAGCATTGAGAAAAATTTTAGGTAATCATGTAAAACAAGCTGGTTCATATGTAGGACCTGAAAGGTTGAGATTTGATTTTTCACATTTTGAACCTTTAAGCAGGGAACAGATGTACCATATCGAATATTTGGTTAATGAACAGATTCAAAAAGCTATTCCTGTTGTTACTTATGTAAAAAGTTTAGAAGAAGCAAGAAATATGGATGTAGTAGCTTTATTTGAAGAAAAGTATGGAGATGTTGTAAGAGTCGTAGAAATTGGAGATTTTTCAAGAGAATTTTGTGGTGGAACCCATGTCTCTAATACAGGAGAAATAGGGATATTTAAAATCATTTCAGAATCCTCCGTATCTTCTGGGGTCAGGAGAATAGAAGCTTTAACTGGCATGGAAGGTTTAAATTTTGTAAATGGTCTTCAGGATACTATTGTTAAGATATCACAGATGTTAGACATACCGATATATAAAATTCAAGAAAAAATAGAAGATATTCTTCAAATATTGAAAACTCAAGAAAAGGAAATCAAGAAATTACAGTCCCAGTTAGCAACTAAGACTATTGAAAAATTAGTTGATAATCCAAAAATTATAAAGGGAGAAAAGGTAGTTGTTGGTATTTTAGAAAATTTAGAAAAAGATGTGCATGCTAATACAGCAGATGTTTTAATTCAAAAGTTAGGAAGAGGAGTCGTAATCCTTTTTAACAAAAATGAAGAAAACAACGTAAGTTTCATAGTTAAAGTTTCCAAAGAATTGACAAATAAATTCCATGCTGGAAATATAGCAAAAAAAATAGCTTTTTATTTAGGTGGTGGGGGTGGTGGAAGCCCTACTTTTGCTCAAGCTGGAGGTAAAAAAGTAAAAAAATTAGAAGAAGTTATCGATAATTTGGAAAATATTTTGGAGGAATAATTTTGCTTGCAATTTGTTTGTCTGGAGGTGGAGCTAAAGGAGCTGCACATGTAGGCGCTCTACTTGAATTAGAAAAAATGGGTTTAAAATTCGATATGATAGTAGGAAGTAGTATAGGTGCTTTAGTAGGAGCAGGTTATGCTATTTTGGGTAATGCTAAAGCATTGCATGAATATGCTTTAAGATTGCAAAAATTGACTTTTTTGAAAAAAACACCCTCTTCAAGGCAAATACCCTCTTTTATCGAATGTTTTGGAGCTAATTTGTTACCATCGACTTTGCCATCTTTCATATATTTTTGGCCTCTAAAAAGATTTTTAAAAGATTGGAAGTTCGAAAACTTGAAAATTAGATTTGCATGTACCGCAGTAGACATAGAAAATGGGGAATTAAAAATTTTTTTTGACGAAGGATATGTGCTGCCTGCTTTAAAAGCAAGCATGGCTATTCCAGGAGCTTTTAAACCCGTAAAGATTAATGGAAAAAAATACATAGATGGAGGAACTTTGGAAAACCTTCCCATATTGCCTGCTAAAATGTTAGGAGCAAAAAAGATAATAGGATTGAAACTTTTAGCCAAAAAGATCAAATATAATGAAATTAAAAGCGCTGCACAAGCGTTTGAAAGAATAGACAATATAAGGGAAAATATTATGGAAGATATATCTAAAGAAGATAATATAATTATTGAATTACCTACACAAGACTTCAACACATTAGACTTTACGCAAACTGAAAAATTAATAGAAATTGGTCAAAAAACAATTTTTGAAAATAAAGAATATATATTGGAGAATCTTTAATGATTTTAGTTACAGGTGGGTTTGGATGGAAAGGTATAGAGATAGTAGAAAAAATTAAAAATTTGAATTTTGAAAAATATGATAAAATAATAACAAATGGTTTTAGTGGGTTTGGTATATCTTGTATATTATTAAAAAAATTAAATGTTTTAGAAAATACGATCAAATATTTAAAACCTTATCTTAATATAATTGATAAAGATTATTTCTTCATAGGAAATATAAAAAATTGTATGAAACTTTCTCACAATTACGGAAATTTAGCCTATGAATTAAAAGAAGATAACGAATTAAAAATAGATTTGGAAATAGAATTGATAAATTTAAAAACAGAAGAAATAATTCTAAAAAAAGTTGGTAGTTTAAAAGAGGCTTTTTTTTATTCGACCCTTGTGCCTGGTTTGAGACCCCCTTTTAATGATTTTTATAATACAGCTTCTTTTACAAGAACCCCTTGTTATTCTTTATTAGAAATGAAAGACGAAGAAATAGAAATATACGAGATACCCTATGAGTATTATAAACATTCAACTATACAAAGATTGTATAAATCTATTCAAGTTATAAGAAGCAAATACTTTTATGAATTAGGAATTAATAAAGTTAAATCTAAAAATAGAGTAAGGGTCTTTGATTTAGGGGGAAATAATGAAAAAACTATTCAGAGTTAGAGTTGAAGATATTACTTTAAATAAATTCTATAACTGTTATCTTCTTTTGGATAATGAGGATGAAGTATATAGTTTTTTAAATAGTCTGAAAATAAAAGTTATCAACATTAATGTTGATAACTTTTATTTTTCATCAAAAAAATTAAATGTTGATAAAATGATAGTAATTGTTGATAACTTATACTTACTTGTAAACTCTGGATTAACTGTATTGGATGCTCTAAATTTTCTAGTTTTCAACGAAGAAGTTGATAAGTTCATAAAAGGTGTATTGTTCAAAAGTTATTTTCTATTGAGAGAAGGATTTGACTATAATAAAGCTTTTGATTTTTATGAACTTGATCAATATTTTATATACACGTTAAACATATCTAAAACAGAGGATTCCTTGAGAAAAAATCTTTCATATTTAAAAGATTATTATGAAAATGTAAAACTCTCAAAACTTTCTGCAGAAAAATCACTTATTTATCCCTTTATGGTGCTTTGTTCTATTATGATTTTATTAATTTTTTTAAATTTTTTAATTATTCCTCAGTTTTCTTCAATGCTTGATTATGAAATAAAAATTGAGTTATCAACATATTTGTTGATATTTATGTTTATAACTTTTTCGAATGGGTTGATAATTTTTTTATTAGGGAAAAAAAATGACATTATGTGGACAAAAGTTCCTATTTTAAAATTATTATACAAAAATTATATATTATATAAATTTACTCGAGATATTAACTTGCTATTGAAAAGTGGTTTAACAATTTACAATTCCTTAGAACTTGTTCTTTCTAACACAAAATCTCAATATATATTATCAAGGTTTTTAGGAGCGTCTATAGAAATAGAAAGCGGAAAAGATCTAAACGAAGTTTTTTCAAAAATAAAAGATATCAAAGAGTTTTCTTTGACAATGAGCCTTTCAAAATGGAAAGGAGATTACAAAGAGGTTTTCGATTTTTTAGAAAAGTTTTATTATGCATCTTTTAAAAACGCTGTAGAAAAAATTATGAAAATGCTTGAACCAACTCTAATTATATTTTTATCTATAATTGTGTTAAGCCTTGCATTTGAAATTTATTCAAATGTTTATTTAGGGGGAATTGGGTTTGAAATTTCATAATTCTAAGCAACTAAAAGAAGGATTTTTACTAATGGAATTGATAACAAATTTAGCTGTAGAAATACTGTTTTTTAGTACTATAGGCTTTTTTACAATATATCCTTTGCAAAGTTATTTTAATGCCCTTACAGAAAAATTCATTGCATCTGAAGTAGTTTATAAAACTCGAAGCGCTTCTATGCATTATGGAGACGATTACAATCTAAACGGTATATATTATACTCAAATAGTTCAGGGGAAAGTTAAATTTGTCACAATGGATATAACATACGAAATTGAGGGTTCACAAGCAAAAACTTTATTTTGGAGATATGGAAGGATAACGGGTCCAGGTGGAAGATTGGTAAACAAAGATAAAAAAACTATTTTCAATGTTGTGCCAGTTACAGGGGCTTTAACAAACCCGTAATATAGTGTTTTAGTAGACAAATATGAGAGAAAGAGGAAATATGATTAAATTCAATTATAAAGGAAAAAAAGTCTGTATAAATCATTTAGATTTATTCATAAAACCTTTCAAGAATGACTTTCAGTTAAGAAAGATTTACTTTGAAGAAATAAAAAATAAACTTATTGAGTTTAAAAAACTTTATTCCTCGGATACGAATTATTACCTTGTAATGTCGAAAAGAGATTATAGAAGATGTAAGTATTCTTTATTATATGATATATATCTTCCCGTTCAATCTATCATCTTGAAAAAGGTTTTAGAGTTGCCCGAAGGTAACTATATTGTTGGTACACCTTTCAACAATTATGAGTTTATAAGAAACAAAGAATTCGCCTTTTCTGGCTTACCTTCTAAAGAAGCAGCAACTTTTTTTATTGATAACGATGAATTGATTATTATCGCTAAAAGAAGCTTACAGGAGAAGAAAAATGTTTTTAATCGAATCTAATTTGAGAAAGATTATAAATTATTTATTGATAACAATTTTGGTAATTTTTTCTTTTATTTTGATACTCCGAATATATGATAAGTATAGTGAGTATTTAAATAATAAAAAATTTAAAGAATATGAACAACTTTCATATTTTAATTACTTATCTCAGTCAAAAAATCAAAGAAATGAAATACAAGAATTTTTAACTTTTTTAATAGAAAATGAATTTTATTTAATAGAATTCGATTATTCTTACTCCAATGGCCCAACTGCAAAAGTATCGGCACTTTTAGAATTAAATGAAAAAATTATTTCTAAATATTCAATCAATGAAATTTCAAAGTTAAAAATAGGCGAAAAATTTTACGTCGTTTTAGAAATCAAAAGGTAGACAACTAAAATGATTAGACATTATATAACAATAATATTTTTTTTGATCATCGCCATAATTTTTATATCAGACTATCAAATAGAGAGTCCTATGGAAAAATATACCTTATTAACAGAGAATCCTATAAGTAAGGACTGTGATTCTGAAAATCTGGTAAAGGAATTAGAAAAAATATTAAACACCGAGATGATTATAGAAAAATTATCCATTAAACGTAAAAATTACAGTTTGCTCGAGTTAAAAGATGAATTCGTTATCTCCTCCTCTTTTTCTTATCCACAATTTAACTATATTGCAGAAAATATCGATTCTTTAGAAGTTACAAAATATATAGCACTTAATAACTCAAACCTTTTTTCTTACTTTGAGATAGAATTAAACGAGCTCTGGAAATATAAAGATTCCTTACCAAAGTATGAAACTCAAGGAATCGAATTTGCAGGATATTTTAAAGACTCAAAAGGCGAGATTATAAGCTTTATATATTTTTATGATAGCCTTTTAAAACTTGCCATAGGAGACAAGCTTGGAGAAAATAAGGTAATTGCAGCTTTTAAAGATGGAATTTTATTAATAGATGAAGATGGCCAAATAAAAGCACTATATAAATAAAGTCTAAAGTAAGGTTTTAAATTTAAAAAGTAAAGATAACAAATTTGGACATCTGTTATTGAAAATTAAAGGAGAGGTTTTATGAACAAAAAATTAATATCTTTTTTGGTTTTACTAATTTATTCATCTATATTTTTTGGATTTTATATAGATTACGATTCTTCCAAAAATGCAAACTTTATTTCTTTCGAAACTGAAAGTAATTTTCAGTATTATTCTAATGATACTAAGACTATTTATAAAATTGTATTTATGGAAAATCTATTCGAAGACCAAAACATAAAAATAAAAAAAGGTCCCATTAAAGAAATTGTAACTTCTAAGAATACAGTTACCATAAAGTTGCTTTATCCTGCTAAAAGCGTTGAATTAAATGACGATAAAATTATTTTTTATGGATATTCACCTTATCAATTTCAAAATATAAATTTTGAAAAGTTAAAACTAAAAGATGCGATAGAAATGATTTTCAATTATGCAGGTTGGAATTGGATTAAAACAAGTGATGTACCTGATGTTGAATTGTCATTTAATACAAACGAAATTCATATTGAATATTTTTTAAGAATGTTGGAAGATATTTATAAGTTAAATATTATATTTTATGATAAAAAAACTGTACTTGTTGGAAAATCTAATGAGGCTTTTGAAAATGATCTGCCAATAATAGTTGAAAGTAAAACGGAAAAACAAGAAGAATTTGCCTTAGAAAGTTCTCCCATTTCTATAACTAAGTTAGAAATGCCCAACGAAAAAGTAGAAACTAAAGAAGAAGAACAATTATTATTTATTGAATCAGATTACGATTTAAATATTATTAAAGGACTTTTTAATTGTAAGGTCGCATCCTTTGGAGAAAGTTATTACGCCATTTTAGCAAAAGAAAGAGAGGCAAAACAAATTATAGAATTAGTGAATTTTCTTGACAATATATCCAAAAGCAATAAAGGAGAAATATCTCAACAAAATTTGGATTTATTTACATCTACATCAGTAAATCAAAATCTAAGTGAAAACACAAAAAATTTGAATCAGGTTAATTATATAATCGTAAAGTCAAATTATGATTTATCTTTTTTAACCCGAGTTATGGAAATAGATATCTATAATTTAGGGAACAATCTATTTTTTTTAAATGGAAATTTTGAATCTCTTCAAGCTTCTAAAGAGATAATTGAACTACTTAACAATGAGAATAAAGACATTGAAAGAACCTTTGATGAAGGTTCAAAAAATGAATCTGTACCCTTTATAAAAAAAGAACTTGTAGTTGTACCTTTTAAAATATCTGAAATTTTTGATAAAATATTAGTGAACCAAAAAATTACTTTTCAAAAAATCGATAATTATAAAGAAAAAGTTTTATATAGTTTGGAATTCGAAGAAGACAAACAAGATTTAATAGAAAATATTATAAAAACACTTTCATTAGAAGAAATACAGGGTGAAATTTATTTAAAAGATTTACTATTTTATGTGGGAAAATCCGAAAAAATAAATGTTATTTGTGACTTTGAAGAAAATAAAAAAGTGATGATTAATAATTTTAATTTAAATATGTCAACATTGATGCCTTATTTAGTTTCTCAAGGAATAATTTATGATTATATAGAAGAAAATACGATCAGATTCTTTGAAAACAAAAAATTATTAAAGTATGAAACCTTTGTCTTTTCTGGTCAAAACATAGATAAATTATCCATAGAAGAATTATATCTATTAATTAAGCAAAGAAATGGTATAATAGAGAGTAGCAAAGATAGTGCTTTTTTAGTTTCAAACCCCGTAGTATATGTAAATGAAGGTGAAACTGCATCTATAAGATCTGTATTGTCTGTTCCAATTTTCGACGAAGAAGGTAAGATTTCTTCTAAGATAGAATCTGGGTTTAAAATAGATGTAAAAGGCGATTATAATCATATTACTAAAATGGTAGATACCACTTTAGAAGTGAGTATTAGTGAATTGAAAAATCAAGAGAAGAATATTGTAGATGAAAGAAGTATTAAAAGTAATTTTATAATTCCAAATAGTGGTTTCATAAAATTAGGTGGTTTGAATTTTACAAATACAATAAAAAGTGAGAAAGGCATTCCTATTTTAAAGAATATACCAGTAATAGGAAAACTTTTCTCAACATATGATACAACTGAAAATATCTATGACTTAGTAATTCTTATTCATGTAGAGGTTTTAAATCAACCAGACGTGAAGGATCATTATTAAAAATTGTAAGCATCTACAAGAAAAGAAGGGATAAATTGTGAAGAGAAAAGCAGTAGTGGCAGGCACTTTTTATCCTTCAAACCCGCAAAAGTTAAAAAATACCCTTAAAAATTTTTACGGTGAAAATTTCAGTCCTGACACAAATCATATAATTTCACCGATGGGAATTATAACTCCCCATGCTGGTTATATATATTCTGGTGAAACAGCTGTGAAAGCCTATAAAAGAGTTTTTGAACAAGGTATTGCTAAAAGAGTAATTTTAATTGGCCCAAATCATACTGGATTAGGATCACCAATATCTTTGTTTGAAGAAGGAAGTTGGGAAACACCCCTTGGAACAATTGATGTAGATGATAAGGCTTGCCAAAAGATTATAAAAGATTTGAATTTAAGCAACGACCCATTCGCGCATTTTAAAGAACATAGTTTGGAAGTGCAATTACCTTTTTTACAATTTGTACTGAGCAATAATTTCAAAATAGTTCCTATATGCTTAATGGATCAGAGATTAGAAACTGCAAAAAAAATAGCGTATGTTATAAGAAACTTGCTGAAAGAAGGAGATTTAGTAATTGCTTCCACAGATATGAATCATTATGAGAATCATTTAACAACTATAGAAAAAGATAATAAAGTTATACAAGCAATTCAAAACATGGATGTAGAAGCAATGTATGATACAATAAAAAGATACAATATCACTATGTGTGGTTTTGGAGCAGTCGCTGCCCTACTAAATATAGGCTTTAAAAAAGTTGAAATAATTGATCATACTACAAGTGGTGACAAAAGTGGGGATTATAATGCCGTTGTGGGGTATTTATCAGCGGTTTTTGAAGGCTTCTGATTGAGTGTTTTAAAAACTTAAATAAAATAACGGAGGTGGACCTCATGTTAATAGAAACAGAATTAGGAACTATCGATATTAAAAATGAAGTGATTAAAGATTTAGTTTACAAGGCCGTTATAGAATCTTATGGAGCTGTTGAGATGTCGGGAAAACAGGGTTTTTTTGATAAAATATCAAGCTTATGGGCAAGAAGTGAAGATAAGGGAATTGATGTTACTGAAAGTGAAAATGGTTTGATAATAGATCTTTATTTGATCTTGGAACATGGACTTCCTATAAAAAAAGTAGCTATGAATATTCAAGAAAATGTTCATCACAGAATCAGTTCCATGATAAATTTTGGAAATATAAAGGTGAATGTAAATATAGCTGGCTTGAAGTATTGAGAGAAGGTGCTTTTTCATGAAAAGATATTTGAATGCTAAAGATTTATATATAGCTCTAAAAAAAGGTACTGAAGAATTGTCTAAAAACAAAGATGAAATTAATGCATTAAATGTTTTTCCAGTACCAGATGGTGATACCGGTAATAATATGTTGGCAGGAATGCTGGAAGCTTGCAAATGGATGGATGAAGTTGAAGATAAGAACAATATGAAAGAAATGATGGAAGCTTTGAGAAAGGGCTTATTGTTAGGTGCTCGAGGAAATTCGGGAGTAATACTATCACAGATTTTTAGAGGCATTACTGAAGTGTTTGAAAAAAAAAGCAGGATAAATACTCAGGATTTTATCAAAGCTTTTAACAATGCTAAGGAAAAAGCGTATAATGCTGTTATGAAACCTGTTGAAGGAACTATGTTAACGCTCATAAGAAGACTTTCAGAAAAGACACAGGAAACGATGCATGTGGAGAAAGATTTTTTGATTTTCTTCGATTACGTTGTTAAATATTCTTTTGAAATAGTTGAAGAAACTCCTAAGTATTTAAAGAAGTTACGTGATGCTAATGTAGTAGATGCTGGCGCAAAAGGACTTGCGTATATATTTAAAGGTATGAGAGATGCTATACATGGTGACACGGAAATATCCTTAACTGAATTGGAAGAAGCTTCTCCCGAACGTCTCGCTCAAATAGCATATGAAGAACTAGCTTTTCAGTATTGCACAGAAGCTATAGTTAAATTTAACAAAGTCCCGATAAAAAAAAGTGATTTAGAAGAAATTAGAGCTTTCTTAGAAAATATAGGTGATTCTATCGTTTTAGTTAATCAAGATGATATTTTAAAAACTCATGTTCATACTAATCATCCGGGGAGTGTTTTCGAAAAATTTCTTGAATATGGAGAATTGGTTAAAGTTAAAGTGGATAATATGAAAACTCAACATGAACACGTAATTGAAGAACAAAAAGCAGCTTCTCAAGAAATTATACATGCAACAGTTGCAGAAAATAACGATTCAAGAAACAAAAGGTGGGGTATAATTGCTGTTTCGCCCGGTAAAGGCATTTCCAAAATTTTTAAGAACTTGGGAGTAGACCAAATAATATTTGGTGGTCAAACAACCAATCCGAGTGTAAAAGATTTTGCAGATGCAATTAATAAGCTCCCTCAAAAAAAGGTTATTATTCTTCCTAACAATGCAAATATAATATTAGCAGCCGAAAAAGCCAGCGAATTGACAGATAAGGAAGTTATAGTTTTTCCTACTAAATATGTCCAAGAAGGCATAAGTGCCATGTTAGGTTTTGATGATAATCTTGAAAAAGAATATCTAATAGAATCTATGATGCAATATATTAAATCCGTAGTACCTATAGAAGTAACTTATGCAGTGAGAGATTCACAAATCAACGGAGAAAAAATAAAAAAAGGGGAATACTTAATTTTTGTAGGTAAAGAATTGAAGGCACATAGTAAAAACGTTTATAAGGAAACTGAAAAAGTAATAGAAGAACTTATAAAAAAAGGTTATGAAATTGTTACAATCATTTACGGTGACGGCGCTAAAAAAGAAAAAATAGATCAACTAATAAAAAATTTGAACAAAAAATATCCTAATATCGAAATTGAAGTTCATGAAGGCGGACAAATGCACTATCCTTTACTTATTTCGGTTGAATAACGGGGGTTATAAACTTTGTATATTCAAGATGTGATAATAACATTAGAAAAATTTTGGGCTGATCAGGGTTGTGTAATAGATCAGCCCTATGATTTAGAAATGGGGGCTGGAACTTACAGCCCTTCTACTTTTTTTCGTTCTTTAGGAAATACCCCATGGAAAGTGGCATATGCTCAGCCATGCCGTAGACCTACCGATGGGAGGTATGGAGAAAATCCTAATAGAATGCAAAGATTTTATCAGTATCAAGTAATTTTGAAACCATCACCAGAGGATGTTCAAGAAATATATTTAAATTCTTTAAATTCATTAGGTCTTAGTCCAAAAGATCATGATATAAGGTTTGTTGAGGACAATTGGGAATCTCCGACGCTTGGTGCGTGGGGAGTCGGTTGGGAGGTTTGGCTTGATGGTATGGAAATAACCCAATTTACTTATTTTCAGCAAATGGGAGGAATTACTTTACAATTTATCCCTGTAGAACTAACTTATGGTGTAGAAAGAATAGCTATGTATCTACAAGGTCTTGACAACGTCTACGAAACAAAGTGGAACAAAAATGTTAAGTACAAAGAAATATACAAAGAAAATGAAAGGCAGTTTTCAATATATAATTTTGAAGAGGCTGATGTTGATATGCTTCATTCTCTCTATGAAATGTACAAAAAAGAGTTTAAAAGATTAATCGTTAAAGATTTATATTTACCTGCTTACGATTATTTAGCTAAATCGGCGCATGTTTTTAACTTGTTAGATGCAAGAAATGCTATTAGCACAAATGAAAGACAGAAATATATTTTGGAAATAAGAAATATGGCAAAAAATTGTGCAGAACTTTACCAAAGAAGTTTAAAATTGGAGGTTATAAACGTTGAATAAAGCTTTATTCGAAATAGGTGTCGAAGATTTACCGCCAAGTGAATATGATAACATAATATATCAGTTAGAAGATAACCTCAAAAGGTCTTTTGAGAAAAATAAAATTACTTTTACACATTTTAAAACTTTTATCTCTCCAAGACGTTTTGGAATCTACATTGAAGGACTACCTGATAAGCAACCAGATCAAAAAGAAGAAAGAAAAGGACCACCAAAAAAGATATGCTTTGATGAAAAAAACAATCCCACTAACGCTCTTGAAGGTTTTTCGAAAAGTTTAGGGATAGATTTAGAAGAAATAAAATTTAAAAATATAAATGGTGTTGAATATGCCTTTGCTGAATTAATAAAAAAAGGTGAATTTATCAAAGATTTATTAAAAAGAATTTTTGCCGAGATTATAAACAATATGAATTTTAAAAAACCGATGAGATGGGGAAAAGGAGAATTTAGTTTTGTTAGACCAGTTCATTGGATTTTAGCTTTATACAACAAAGAAATCATAGATTTTGAACTTTTTGGAAAAAAATCAAGTAATGTAACAATTGGTCACCGTTTTTTTGGTAAAAAAATAGAGATAAAAGACATAGATAGTTTTTTTGACATTTTGAAAGAAAACTATGTGATTCCAACGCTGAATGAAAGACAAGAAAGGATAAAAAATCAAATAAACACGATAGAGAAAACTAACAATTTCACGGTACAATTGGAAAACCACGAAGACTTAGTGGAAGAAATTTCCAAGTTAACAGAATATCCTTCAGCTGTTTTAGGGAAATTTGATGAGAAGTACTTATTCTTACCCCAGGAAATAGCTACAATAGCTATAAAACATCATCAAAGAAGTTTTATTGCCAAAAAAAACAATAAACTTACGAATTATTTCATATCTTTTCAAGATGGTTTTGGAAGAGAGCAAAATGTAATTAAAGGTTACACTAGAGTAATTAATGCTCGTTTAGATGACGCTGCTTTTTACTACGAAGACGATTTAAAAGTTGATATAGAAAAGAGATTGGCTGAACTTAAAGATATAGTATATCAACAGGGACTCGGAAATTATAAAGAAAAAGTCGAAAGAATTTCTAAATTATCTATAGAAATAGCACAAAAACTTAACTTCAAAAAATTAGAAATTATAGAAAGAGCTGCAATGCTGTGCAAAATAGATATACCCTCGAAAATTGTTTATGAATTTCCTGAACTACAAGGTATCATGGGTAAAATTTATTTAAAATACAAAGGTGAAAATGAAGACGTTTATCAAACTGTTCAAGAACATTATAAACCTATTTCAGAAAATGGAGAAGTTTCAAATAATATAGTTGCTAATATTGTGTCTTTGGCTGATAAAATTGATGATTTGGTTGGATATTTTGGAATGAATAAAATTCCTTCCGGTTCAAAAGACCCTTTTGGTTTAAGAAGGAAAACTTTTGGAATCCTTAGAATATTAATTACATATGAGTGGGATCTTGATTTAAAAGAGCTTTTAATTCTTGCAGAGAAAAATTATTTTGATGCGGGTAAATCTGACGTTTCATTAGATGGAAAAGAAGAAATATTAAAAGATTTTATAAGTAGTAGATTAGAAACAATATTAGAAAAGGAAAACATTCCCAAAGAAGCTTCAAACGCTGTTTTGATAAACTGCTTTAGACCTTTGAGATCTTATCTATCAGCTAAAGCAATAAGCAAATATATAGACAAGGAAGAGTTTAAAAATTTTATAATCGCATTTCAAAGGATTAATAATATCTCTAAAAATCATTCGAGTTACGATTATGAAGGGCGTCTTTTTGTTGAAAAGGAAGAAAAATTATTGTTTCAAAGATATTTGGAAGTTAAAGCTGAATTTGAGAAATATATAAAACAATTGGATTATGAAAGCGCTATATTGACTCTTGTTTCTTTAAAAGAAGATATAGATAGATATTTTGATAATGTTTTTGTTATGTCACAAGATGAAGCTATTAGAATTAATAGGTTAAGTTTTTTAAAGAATTTATCGAGCCTTTTTTATGAAATCGGAGATATTGAAAAACTTTACAAAGGTTGAATATAAAGATAAGGTGTGTATAAATAAGATGGATTTGTTATACTATGAAAACTATAAAAATTGTAGTTATTTTGTACCTACGTATAAAAGAAAAGGAACATATTTTACGACTAGTATAGATGGTCTCCAAATCGAAGCAAATTATGAACCCTTGGAAAACGGTGTAATTAAGATAAGCAGATTTGGTAAAAATTTCAAAAAATCATATTGGCTTCACATATATGCCGCTTATTATCATTTCAAAGAAAAAGATGAAAATTTAAAAAGAATAATATTAGAAACTTTAAATGCTACTTACGAAGTAAACTATAGTGACATCTTACTTAGAGAAAAATGGATAAAAAAGGAACTCAATAACCTCAAAAATACCAGAAAAACTCATGGAAGCCATTGTAAATTTTGTAAAATAAAAAAATCTTGTCACTTGGAATTTCTAAAGCAAGGAGATTTTTCTGTAGTTCCAAACTTCAGCCAGCAAGTAGTTGAACAACTAAATAAAATGAATTTAGATCCTATAACTGTTATAGCTACTGATCAAATAGAAAAGTTAGACAAAAAATTTAGGAAACCTTTATATAACTTAAGATCTTTGATAAAAGATGAAACTTTTGTTGTTGGCAAGTACATTTTTCCGAATGATTATATTGTTTTTGACGTTGAAACTTATATGAACAAGGACTTTTTATTTGGATTTTTAGATAATGATGATTATTATCCTTTTTTTATAGGAAATAATGGTGCTAAAACTATTCATAAGATGATAGATTTTCTTTATTCGAAAGATAAGTTCCTGATTCATTACGACAAGAATGATATAAAAGCTTTAAATAAGTTTACATTTAATTATCCGGACCTTAAAGGTAAAATTAGGAAAATAATCTCAAAATCTGTAGATTTATTTGAGATTGTCAATGAAAATTATACTTTGCCTGTGGTTTCTTATTCATTAAAGGATATAAGCAAATATTTTGGTTTTGAATGGAAAACCGAATTAAATGGTTTTGCAGTTATTATTGAATATCGAGCTTATTTAAAAGGAGACAAAGAAGCTTTAAAAAGAATTTTTAAATATAATGAGCAAGATTGTAGAGCTACTAAATTAGTAATAGAAAAGTTAAAAAATATTACAAATAATGAAAATGCTTAAGTGAGGTTGCCGTTTTCTATGATTTTATTAGATATATTTACAACGTTTGCTCGCATTGGGAGTTTGACTTTTGGTGGTGGATATGCTATGCTCCCTATGATGCAAGAAGAATTAGTTAAAAAAAGAAAATGGGTTAGTGAAGAAGAGATAATAGATTATTACGCTATAGGTCAAAGTACTCCGGGAATAATAGCTATAAATACTGCAACGTTTGTGGGATATAAATTAAAAGGAGTTATAGGAGCCATTGTAGCCAGCTTAGGGATGGTATTTCCGTCTTTGGTTATAATTAGCATTATAGCTGCCTTTTTTCAGAAGTTTCAAGATTATACAATAGTTCAAAATGCATTTGGAGGAATACGCGTAGCTGTAATAGCTTTAATTCTAAATACAATAATTAATATGTGGAAAAAATCGGTTAAAGATTATATTGGTGTTATAGTATTTTTAATTTCTTTTTTAGGAGTTGCTCTTATTGACATTTCACCAGTTATAGTTATAATAATATCTTTTGCAGTTGGAAATATAATTAAATTAAACAAGGCTGATAGTAAATGATTTACTTAACTTTATTTTTTGAATTCTTCAAAATAGGTTTATTTTCTATAGGTGGGGGATTAGCAACTCTTCCTTTTCTGCAAGATCTTGTCGATAAGTATGGTTGGATAACCTCTCAAGAGCTTGCCGATATGATAGCAATATCGGAATCAACCCCTGGACCTATTGGTATAAATACAGCTACTTTTGTTGGCTTTAAGACTGCAGGTGTGTTTGGAGGGATATTGGCAACAATTGGGATAGTTACACCTTCAATAATAATAATTAGTTTGATAGCAAAATATTTTGGTAAAATAAATGAAAAACCACTTATAAAAAATGGCTTTTATACATTAAGGCCTGCTGTTATTGGATTAATTGGTGCTGCTGCTTATGAAGTTGCTAAAGTTTCTCTTTTAAATCTTAATCTTTTTTTAGAAACGAGCAAATTTTTTTCTCTATTTAATTACAAGGCGATTATTTTATTTGTAGTCATTATTTTTTTAATGAAGAAATTTAAGTTCCATCCTGTAATATATCTTGGAATAGCTGCTGTTATAGGTATTATATTTAAGTTCTAATTAAAAAAATATTTAATCTGCTAAAACCAAGACAAGGTGTATCATATCCTTGACTAAAAGTACCGAAAGTATTAATGTAATTACATGTAAAAACATTCTCCATGAGAGTTTCCAAATGAGAAGACACTTTATAAAAAATTTAACTCTACCACATATATAAATGAGATTTCAAGATTTCTAAAATGAGTAAAAATTTAACCATAGGGAGTTTATAAAATATGAAAAAAGGAAAGTTAATTGTTATTGAATCAGGTACCGATGCTAGCGGCAAAGCCACTCAAATCGAATTACTCTATAATCGATTAAAAAATGAAAACTTTCCCATCTTAAAGGCTGAATTTCCAAACTATAAAAGTGAATCTTCAAGCCTCATAAAAATGTACCTTAGAGGAGAATTTGGAGAAGATCCTGAATCAGTAAATCCCTATGCCGCTTCCACTTTTTTTGCTGTTGATAGGTTTGCAACTTATACGAAAGAATTAAAACAGTTTTATGAATCTGGAGTTACTATATTGTGTGACAGATATACTACTTCAAATATGATTTATCAGTCTTCAAAATTTGAAAATGAAAAAGATAAAGATAATTTTTTGGATTGGTTATGGGATTTAGAATTTAATAAATTTAATCTTCCTATTCCTTCTTATGTTATATTTTTGGATATTCCTCCGGAAATTAGTATTAACTTACTTAAAAAAAGAGTACAAAAAGTTGAGGGATTGGGAAAGTTAGACATACATGAAAACGATCTTAATTACATAAATAAAACATACAAAAACGCTAAATATATTGCTTATAAATATAATTGGAAGATAATAGATTGTTTAAAAAACAATAGAGAGTTAAAAACAATAGAAAAAATACACGAAGAAATATACTCGTTTTGGAAACAAATAAAAGATTAGGTGAGAAATATATGGCATTTGCTTTAGTTTACAAATTTGGATACTGGACGTTTCTTGTTTTAATCTATGCTGTTATAGCAATAACAATAGTTATATTAGAAAGGAAAAGGCCCGAAAAAACTATTAGTTGGCTTTTAGTATTTGCGGTATTTCCGTTAATAGGTTTTGGAGTTTATCTTTTTTTTGGAAGAAATTGGAAAAAGAAAAAGTTAACAAGTAATCTTTATTTAGATTATAATCATAGCATAACCGATAAAGAAAAAGAAAAACTTATGGAAGCGTTTGGTGAAAATATACCTGTAGAATATTTACAACTAATAACACTTCTAAAAAAGAATTCAAGATCTCCTTTGTTTTCTAACAATGAAGTAACAATTTTTAAGGATGGCAGGGAAAAATTTGGTTCTTTTTTTAAAGACATTGAAAATGCAAAAGAAAGTATACATTTAGAATACTATATCGTAAAAAGTGACGAAACAGGCGAAAAATTGAAAAATCTTCTTATAAAAAAAGCTATAGAAGGCGTAGAAATAAAGTTTATTATGGATAAAATCGGATCTGGCAGACTTAAAAAAAGTTATATTCAAGATTTAAAAAAAGCCGGTATAGATGTTGCTTTTTACACTTATTTTCTTTCTCCCGTTTTAAAATTTATAAATACGCAAGTAAATTATAGAAATCATAGAAAGATAGCTGTTATAGATGGCGAAATTGCTTATGTAGGCGGTATAAATATAGGAGATGAGTATATTGGAAATAGTGATCTTGGATATTGGAGAGATTTACATTTGAAAGTAATAGGTGAAGCAGTAAATGGGCTTCAAAAAGTTTTTTTAGAAGATTATTACAAAATAAAACAAATCGAGAGAAAAAATGAAAACCCTGAAGATTTAAAAAAATATTTCAAAAAACAAGAAAATATAGGAAATTCTTTATTACAAATAGCTGTGAGCGGACCAGAATCCGAATCTTCATCCATAATGCAAATGATCCATAAGATGATATCAATTGCAACAGATCATATTTATTTAGCTTCTCCTTATTTTATTCCAAATGAAAGTATTATTACTGATTTAAAAGTAGCTTCTCTTTCTGGAGTAAATGTAAAAATATTGTTCCCCGAAAAAGGAGATCATTTTTTAGTCTATTATGCTTCAAGAACTTATTTGGAAGAACTTGTAAAATATGGAGCAGAAGTATTTCTTTATCCTAAAGATAGATTTACGCATTCAAAGTTTGTGTCAATAGATGGTACAATATCCACTGTAGGAACAGCTAACTTAGATATTAGGAGCATGGATTTGAACTATGAAACAAATTTATTAATATTTGACAAAGAAAAAACTCAGGAAATTGAAAAAATTTTTTTTGACGATTTAAGTATAAGTACGAAAGTTTCTTTTGATTATTTTGATAAATTACCGTTACCAATTAAATTTACCGAAGCTTTTTGCAGAATCTTTTCAAATCTTTTGTAAAATTTTTATCTATTGACAAATCTAAGTTATTGGTGGTATAATTAAAAAAATTAATTTTAGTTGAATAGGAGATTACTATGAAAAAAATTTCATATGTACAAATCTTTAAGAATATTGATAATTTAAAGTTTGAAAATAAAAAACATTTTTACTTTTGGTATTGGAAAGACACCCAATTTGGTGCCTTCTGATACCTTTTCAGAAATTACAAGCAGAGGCTAAACAAATTGGGTGTCTACAAAAAGTAGACACCTTTTTTTATAAACGTAAGTTGACAAATCGGGGTCATAAAAAATTCAGGAGGTGTAACGATATGAAAAAAGTTGGAGTGATGTTGATAGTATTGTTATTATTCTCGATGGCATTTTCTGTAAAAATAGGTATTACCCAAATTGTTGATCATCCCGCTTTAAACAAAATCTATGACGGTATAGTAGACTATTTAAATGAATCTGGAGTAAAATTTGAAGTTGACCACCAAAGTGCTCAAAATAATTTTCAAAATGCAATTGCAATAGCCAATAAATTTAAAACAGATGTGGATATAATCGTTGCTATAGCAACTCCTTCTGCCCAAGCAGCGGCAACAACTATAAAAGATAAACCAGTTGTATTTAGTGCCGTTACAGATCCGATAAGTGCCGGGTTAATTCCAAAATGGGGTAAAAATCCTGGAAACGTCGTAGGAATAAGCGATATGGTACCAGTAGAAACACACGTTAACTTAATGAGAACCATATTTCCAGAAGCCAAAAATTTAGCGATACTTTACAATCCTGGTGAAGCCAATTCGGTATTTTTAGCTCAGGAAACGAAAAGAATTGCTCCAGCACTTAATTTTAAAGTTATAGAAATTACCGGAACAACTGTGAATGAACTTGTTACTTCGTTGAATGCTAACGCTAATAGAATAGATATTGCTTATCTATATACAGATAACCTTGTAGCCTCTTCAGCAGAAATTTTAGGTCAAATTTTTGATAAATTGGGTATCCCCGTTATTGCAGGAGATATAGACATAGCTAAAAATACTTCGGTTATAGGTTTCGGATTTAATTATTATCAAGTAGGTATAGAAACAGGAAAAATCGTGTTAGATCTTATAAACGGAAAGAAACCTTCTGAAATTGAATCAAGAATAGTTGGAGCAAACGCTTTAACTTTTTATATAAATTTAGATAGAGCAAAAAAACTTAATGTAAAGGTTCCTCAAGAATTTATAGATATAGCAGATGAAGTGGTAGGTAGTTTGTGAAAATCTAAATATTAATTATAATTCATAAAGCTTGCTCATAGGTTTTAAAATATGCAATTACCAAAGATTAGAATTGAGATTGATAAAACGAATTTTAGAATTTCTAAAGACAGTAACTGTAAAAGTTCTTTTTTTGGAGGAAAATTATGGATTTGATAGGAATTTTAGAACAAGGTCTCATAGCATCTCTTGTCGCAATGGGAGTCTTTATAAGTTTTAGAGTAATAGATCTTCCAGATTTAACCCCCGACGGTTCTTATGTTTTGGGTGGAGCCGTAACTGTCGCTTTTATGTATGCGGGATTGCCATGGATATTGTGTATGATTCTTGGAGGAATAATGGCAGGATTTTTTGGAATAATTACTGCTTTGATATATAACAAATTAAAAGTAAACGTGTTACTCGCAAGTATTCTTGTTATGACTATGCTTTATTCCATAAATATAAGAGTAATGAACGGTCCAAATATTTCCACTCCCAAAGAAATTAAGTCACAGCAAACAGCTTATTATACAGAAAAAACAAAATTAGACGATCTTTTAGGTATGAGTACTAACAAAGATTCTCAACAGACTATTCAAAACGATGAAAACAAAAGGACCCTCTCGCCATTTAGGGATAATTCTGGCTATAATTCAACTACTTTACTACTTTCTATTGTATTGATTTCATTTTTTATTACTATTATTTTTTTAAGGACAGAGTTTGGAATAGCTTTAAGAGGATATGGAAGTAATAAGTTAGGTATAAAAAACTTAGGCATAAATCCTGAAATGATGAGTATTATAGGTCTTTTTTTAGGAAACTTTTTTGCTGGTATATCCGGATCTTTATTTTCTATGTACGCAGGATTTTCTGATGTAAACATGGGTCAAGGAATCGTTGTTACTTCTTTAGCTGCCGTTATTCTTGGAGAAATAATATTTGGAAAAATGCATTTATTCTACAATATGTTGTGTCCATTAATAGGAGCCGTAGTTTATCAATTTTTATTAGCTTTAGCTATGAGATATGGTTATGTAATCGGATTCCAATCAAGCGATATGAAATTGATAACTTCTTTGTTTATTATTATAGTGATTGGTTTAAGGAGGGTTGAATTAAAAAAATGGTTGAGCTTAAGAACATCCGAGTAATTTATAATAAAAACAAAAATAATGAAAAAAGAGCTTTAGATGGCTTGAACCTAACTATAAAAAAAGGTGAATTTGTTACTATCATAGGACCAAATGGCGCGGGAAAAACCACTTTACTGAAGCTTCTAACAGGTGAAGTAGAATTAGAAAGCGGCCAATATACTCTGGGCACCAAAAACATAAAGAAGACCAAACCATATAAATTATTTAGAAATGTTGGAATAGTATATCAAGAACCTGATAGAGGTGTTTTCCCAGATCTTACTCTTGAAGAAAATCTTATTCTTGGTTCCAAAAAAGGAAACAGATTTTTTTCTTTTGGAAAATACCAAGGACTTGAGTTGATAAAATCTTTGAATATGGGTTTAGAAAATAGGCTAAAAACAAAGGTTAGTGAATTTTCCGGAGGTCAAAAACAAGCTCTTGCTATGATCCTTGCTTCGATAACAAAACCAGATCTACTTTTATTAGATGAACACACCGCTGCTTTAGATCCTAAAAATGTGGAAAAAGTGATGGACTTAACTTTGAAAATAAATAAAGAGTTAGGTTTGACAATTATTATGGTAACTCACAATATGAAAATAGTTGAAAAATATGCAAGTAGAATTGTCGAAATAAAAGATGGTAAAGTTACTAAAGATTTTGTATACGAAAGAACAGAAGAAAGCGGCTTAAAAGAAGAAGTGGTAGCTAATTAACAATCCTCATAAAAAGTTATGTGAGCACATTATCCCTATATAGGGATAATGTGTTTTTTTACATAAGTCAAACATTAATACAGTTTCACAATTTTTATATGATATAATAATAAAAACATAAAATTAAATTTTCTAAACCTTAGGGACTTTAGAAATAAGTTTTTGGATTTAGAGAGGGCCCAGCAGGAGCCGCATTTCTCTTTCTACAGGGATGTCATGCTTTCAACCTGAGAGCGTGTGACATATCTGTTGTTATACTTAGTTAAGATATAGTAATCATATTTTGGAATTTCCTAAGACAGTTTTTTTTAAATATTTATGCGAGGCTTGAACTATGAGTGTTAAAAAAATAGATGTTTACAAAGAGATAAATAATCCCAACAGAAATTTTTTTATTTCTGCGTCAGCAGGAACGGGGAAAACATATTTACTTACCCAATATTACATAAAAATCCTCGAAAAAAATTACCCCAATTCAGAAATTGTAGATAGAATTTTAGCTGTTACGTTTACCAACAAAGCTGCTTTAGAAATGAAAAGCCGGATAGTTGAGGCGCTTACTCAAAAATTGGAAGAAAAAGTCCCTTCTAATTATACTGCCTTGGAATGGTATAAATATTGGAATGAAATAAAAATAAATATGTCAAGATCGTGGATAAAAACCATAGATAGTTTTTGCTCCCGTATAATAAGAGAAAACAATGTCTCTATTGGTGTAGATCCTAATTTTTCTATCATTAGCGATTTTCAAAGGGATAGAGAAATTGAGAGATCGGTTAACTCTTCTGTAAGAGTGGCTTTAGAACTGTATCAGGATCAAGAGATTGATTGGATCAATCTTGTTTCAAAAAAAAGAAATGAGAATATTGAAAACTACATCAAAGAGTTATTAAAAGATAAGGAAAGATTTAAAGATACTTTTAAAAAGATTCTAAAAGAAAAAAGTATAGATGAAATAAGAGAAATGTTAAGCATAATCGTTCGTAATTGGAGACTGGAAATGTCGAGAGCAAAAATAGCAGATGAAATTGAATTAGCCGATGAAAATCTTTCTGCTATTTATGCTAATTTTTTATGGTTTATTAAGATAGTATCACTTATAGCTTCAGAGTTTTATATAGGATTGACTATCGATCTTTTTATGTATGATTTTAAAGGTGTTCTGGAAAAGGTTCTTGAGATATTAAACGATGATACTATACTCAAAAAATATCAAAATAAATTTAAGTATATCATAGTAGACGAATTTCAAGATACAAATTATTTACAAAAAGAGATTTTTGATAAACTTCATACTTCTAATAATTACTTTTTTTATGTAGGAGATAGGAAACAATCCATATATAGATTTAGAGGAGCAGATGTTTCGGTTTTTTCAAAAACTTTAACCCAAATAGAAAATTCAAGCGAAGAAGTAGCTGTAGGAGAATTGAAAACAAACAGAAGGTCTCACAGAGAAATAGTGGATTTTTCAAACTTTTTATCAAAAGAAGTGCTCTTCAAAAAAGAGAATATACAAATTGAAGAAATTGAGCCCATTTTATTAGACAACCTTTCTTTTAAAGAAGAGGATATATCTGAAGCAGAGTTAGCTCCTATGCAAGATGAAAAAATCCCCTCTCTGACTGATAACGATAAAAAAAGGGTTAAATTTATCTTGGTAGAAGATGACGAAGAGTTACATTTAGGAAATGCAGAGGAACGCATAAATATTGAAACGGAAGTAGTAGCTAAAGCAATAACAAGATTATTAGGTCAAGAACATGATTTTAGAATACGCAAAGATGGAAAAGCTACATACGAAAGAAGGAAAATCGAACCAAAAGATATCGCTATTCTTACTCGAGATATGAAAAATATAGAAGAACCACTCAGAAAAATTTTATCTAAATATGCAATTCCATTTTACATTGTAGGTAGTAAATCCTTTTATAATAAACCAGAAATTCAAGCTATATTTGCAGCCATGAGCTGTGTTCAAAACCCATATAACGACTATGAATTCGTAAAATATATGATGTCTGCGTTGGTAGGTTTGAGTTTGCAAGATTTATCAAAATTAATAAAAAATCGAAGCGGTAGTTTATTTGAAACTTTTGAAAAAATAAAAGAAAATTACTCTAAGGATATAGTAAATAGCTACGAAGTAATTAAAAAATATTCTGACCTTAAGTACTATCTACCTCCTTCAACAATTTTTAAAGGTATTATAAATGAAAATAATTATTTTCTAAAACTTTCTCTAACTAATGAACCTGAAAGTTCAATATCAAATGTCAGAAAACTTATAAATCAAGCTGAAGAATACAATAGAATAGCTAATTCTTTTTCTGAATTAATAAGATTTTTAAAAAAGGCTTCTGTTATCTCAGAAGAAGAAGCTTCTTTAGAAGACGAAACTTCTAACAGTGTCAAAGTAATGACCATTCATAAGTCTAAAGGTTTGGAATTTCCTATAGTCTTTTTAATTGGATTACATGATTCTTTAGAAAAAAAAATTAAAAAGCCTTATATAGAATTTTCTTTACCGGATACTGAAGGTAACAGATACTATATTTTGAAAAACATTTTCAAAGATACTTTAGAAAACACAGATAATTGGTTATTTAAATGGTTTAGAAATAACGATTTTTTGGAAAGAACAGAAACCCATAGAATCGCTTACGTTGGAATTACCAGAGCAAAAGATTTATTGATCCCCATTTTATTGAAAAATAGCAGGGCTTCTTCTATGACGGACCTTTTTTTAAATGCTTTAGATTCAGAAATAGATATAATCAACTTCAGAGATATTAAAGAAAAAAGTCTTGAAAAAAGTTATTTTAACGAGAACACTTTTAAAGAAATCCCCACACAAAACTTTGAAGATTTTAATTATCTTTCCTATAAAAAATACATAGCTCCTACTTATCTGATAAATGAATTAAAACCCTCTGAAGCGAAGTTAATTGAAGATATAGAAAATACAAATGAAGTCAAAACGTTATTCTCTGAACCAAAGAATATCTTCTCAGATGAAGAACGTTTATTTAAGGGATCCGAACTACATGATAAACTCCAAAGTGCTCAGAACTTAAGCCAAATTAGAAATATGACTGAAAATGGTGAATTACCCAAAGGATTTGATCAAATAGAGATAGTGAAAAAGGCTTTTACTCGAAATGCAAATACAATAATAAAGAACGAATGGCGGTTAATGAAATGTTTTTATTTCGAAGGTAAAAATTATATGCTTTTTGGCATACCCGATAAAGTAATAATTAAAAATAATGAAATAGAGATACTAGATTACAAGTACTCTGATTTAAAAGATAAAAAAAAGATAAATGATTATAAATTTCAAATTTTGTTTTATTTATACTTATTATCTGATTTTGGTATCCCTAAAGCTGGATACATATTGAGTATAAAAACTTTGAAAGAGCCCATAAAGATTGAATATGAACCAGATTTTGAAAAAGAATTAATAATAAGAATAACCAATCAATTGAAAGAAGGACATCAAAAATGAGAAACAACACACAAAAAATTAGAAGTAAACTTGGAAAAGCACCCGGAGAGTTAATATATACAGGTGAATTGAAACCTACTAAAGCTATTATAAATGTGGTTTCCTATAATCAATCACTTTACAAAGAAAGTGAAAATGTTGATGCTGAATCATTGAAAAATCTCGAACAAGATAGAATTCATTGGATAAACTTTCTTCATATTTCAGATTCTCAGAAACTCCAAGAAATAGGAACGATTTTTGGTATTCATAAATTAACCCTTGAAGATATAGTTAATATTAACCAAAGAACAAAGACAGAGTTTTATGAAAATTATATATATATCGTTATAAAAATATTATCAGGATTGAAGAAAGAAGATGAAGGATTAAAGCAATTAAGTATTGTTGTGAGAGATAATATTTTGATAACATTTTTTGAAGAAGAAAACTATATCGTTTCTCTACTTAAGAACAATTTAAAATCAAATGCAGGCAATATAAGAAATAAGGATATTGGATACTTAGTTTTTTCTTTATTAGACATAGTTGTGGATAGTTATTTTTCAAAGCTAAATTATTTTTCCATAGATATTGAAGAGGTAGATGAAAAAATTCCTGAAGACGTGACAGAGGATCTTTTTGTTAAACTAAAACAATTAAAAAAAGATATACTTAACTTTAGAAGGTATATAATTCCAATGAAAGACCTTATTTTTCAATTTCAACGAAAAGAAAAAGGTTTTATAAACGAAACAAATCAGATCTATTTTTTGGATTTATACGATCATACGATAAGAATAAATGAATCACTTGATTCCATGAGAGAAAGTTTATCTAATATGACTGACATTTATCTTTCAATAGTAAACAATCGATTAAACGAAATAATGAGAATATTGACGATCATTTCAACCATTTTTATTCCGCTTTCATTCATTGCGGGAATATATGGAATGAATTTTACTTACATGCCTGAATTAACCTTTAAATATGGATATTTCATAGTTTTGGGAGTTATGGCAACTATTGCTATAATAATGATCATTCTATTTAAAAGGAATAAATGGTTTTAGGATTTCTAAGTGAGTAAAAATTAGTTATAGGAGCTTTAGAATTAAAGATTTTTGAAAAATAAGCATTTGAATTTATAACGGGTCCAGGGCGGAACCCTCCCCCCTCTTTCGCTACACGTAGCAAAGAAATACAGAAATTAAGGATTAGTGGGAGAATTTTGGGATTTCTAAAGTGAGTAAAAATTAGTTAATCAAGGAGGAATTTTATATGAAAGAATCTATATTAAGAAGAATAGAAGACTTAAAAAATGAGATAATAGAAAGTTCTAAGAAGTTCATATCAATTAATTCGGTTAATCCGCGAGCTGGGGGCCCTGGTGAAAAAGAAGCCGCTGAGTGGTTAGAATCACTAATGAAAACTTGGAGATTTGATGAAATTAAAAGATATGACGCACCTGATGATGCCGTTGAAGAAGGTTATAGGCCAAATATTGTTTGCATATACAAAGGCAGTGAACCGAAAAGAACAATTTGGTTTATCACTCACATGGATAAAGTCCCAGCAGGAGATATAAGTTTATGGGAAACAGATCCGTTTGAACCTGTCGAAAAAGACGGAAAAATTTATGGTAGAGGTAGCGAAGATAACGGAGCTTCTTTAATTTCAACTATATTTGCCATTAAAAGCTTGATGGATTTAAAAATTAAACCAAAAGATAACATAGCTATAGCGTTAGTATCAGATGAAGAAACGGGATCTGAATACGGAATAAAATATTTGTTGAAGCAAGGTTTATTCAAAGAAGGAGATTGGTTCTATGTTCCCGATGCGGGAGAAAGCGACGGAAGTTTTATTGAAATTGCAGAAAAATCAATTATTTGGTTAAAGATTACCACCTTTGGCAAACAAGGACATGCTTCAATGCCAGATATTTCGATAAACGCTCATAGAGCAGGAATGGATTTTGCTTTGGCAGCTGATAAGTATGTTCATGAAAATTATAATTTGAAGGACGATTTATTTAACTTCCCTTACTCTTCTTTTGAACCTACCAAAAAAATAACTAACGTTGAAAATATAAATACAATCCCTGGAACGGATGTTGTATACTTTGATGGAAGAATTTTACCTAACTATGATGTAGAAGAAATCATCGAGAATTTAAGAACCCTTTCCAAAGAATATGAAAAAAAATGGAATGTGAAAATTAAAATAGAGGCAGAACATTTTGAGAAAGCTACTAAACCTACTCCAAAAGATCACCCAGCAGTAAATAAATTGATAGAGTCTATTCAAGAACTTAGAAGAATTGATGTGAAAGTTGGGGGAATTGGTGGTGGAACGTGTGCAGCTATAGTTAGAGCAGCGGGTTTTCCCGCCGTTGTTTGGTCAACTATAGATGGAACAGCTCATCAACCTAATGAATATGTAAAAATAGCTAATCTGATAAATGACACAAATGTTTTTGCTTATTTAATGTCAAAGTTATAATATTTATTTTTCTATTCTCATACACATATTGGGGGTTATAAGATGTACGTAAAGATTTGGCAGGATACTCACTTTGATACTATAGACTACAATGAAAAAGTAGAAAAAGCTATAGCAAAGTTAAAACAAGGTAGTGAAAATTTAATTATAATACGAAGAGACGGTACTCTTTATAATTTACTTACTCAAGGGGATTTGCCCATACTTGATACAATGGATCCATCTAAATCTCTTTTGGAAGTTTTAGATCCTACTGATAATTTTCTATTTGATGATGACCTTTTAGAAGATGCCTTACTTTTAATGATGGATAGCAAAATAAAAGTAGTACCCGTTGTTGATATAGAACTTTATCCTGTTGGCATTTTTGGATTCTTTCAAGTGTTGAAAGCTTTTAAAACTATCTCTGCTATGGATGAATCAGGTACAAGAGCAATTATTATCATAAGCGATTCACCAGGAGAATTGAACAAAGTACTCAATGTGTTTGCCTTGAAGAAAATCAATGTTTTATCCCTAATGACCGCAAAAATAAGTAAAGATAAAAGAATGGTCAGCTTAAAATTAGGTATAACAGATATTAACTATGTTTCAGATATATTGGACGAACAAAATATTGAGTATGAAGGTGTATATGAAGAGAAAGGAGGTCAAGAAAATTGAAAATTTCATTTGTATCTTTTGAAGTTTCTCCCTTCGTAAAGGTTGGAGGCTTAGCAGACGTTGCTGGAGCTCTACCAAAATATTTAAAAAAATTGGGTGAAGAATGCTATGTAATAATGCCTTTTCACAAAAATATAGAGGACAATTTCGATACTTCAAAATTCGAAATTGTAAAAAAAGATTTAGTTCCTGATTCACATAAATATAAAGCTCCTTTTTCTATATATAAGAGTTTTTTACCTGATTCCGACGTTAAAATCTATTTTCTAAAGACAGAAGGTTTATTTGATTCAGAAAATGTATACGAAGAAGAAAATATTTTTTTAAAAACCTCTTATTTTAGCGACATTGCTTTGAAAACCATAAAAGAAATTGAACCTGATACAAATATCGTTCATATTAATGATTGGCATACTTCACTTATTCCCGTTTACTTGAAAACAAATTATTTTGAAGATAAAGCACTTGGTAAGCTATCAACTCTTTTGACCATACACAATATTGGATATCAAGGAGTATTTGCACCAGAATTTATATTTCAGGCAGGTTTACCTGGCTATCTTTTTAATATCGATGCTTTGGAGTTCTATGGAAAAATCAATGTATTAAAAGGTGGCTTAATGTTTAGTGACATAATAAATACAGTTAGTCCCACATATGCAAAAGAAATACAAACAAGTGAATATGGCTATGGATTAGAAGGTATTTTAAAAATACGATCTGAAGATTTATACGGTGTAATTAATGGGATAGATTATAACATTTACAATCCCGAAACAGATCCCCATATATTTTATCCAATACGTACATATGAAGATAAACTTAATAATAAAATAAAATTGCAAGAATATTTGGAGCTTCCAATTAAAAAATATTCTACCCTAATTTCTTTTATTGGAAGATTGTTCGACCAAAAAGGATTAGACTTGATTTCAAATGTAATTAACTATTTTCTTCTTGCAGATGTTCAATTCGTGATGCTTGGAACAGGAGACAAAAAATACGAACGATTTTTAATTTCTTTAGAGGATTCTTTTCCAGAAAAAGTTTCTATTAACATTAAGTTCGATGCTGACCTTGCACAAAAAATTTATGCGGGTTCAGATATTTTTTTGATGCCCTCCCGGTATGAACCATGTGGACTTGGCCAGATGTATGCAATGAGATACGGCACTATTCCTGTGGTAAGATATACTGGAGGATTAGTAGATACAGTGCAAGAATATGACTCTGAAACAAAAAAAGGTACAGGCTTTGGATTTTATGATTATAGTGAAACAGATTTATTGTACACAATTTTAAAAGCTACCTACTACAATCAAAAGAAAGAAGAAGAATGGAAGATAATTTTTAAAAATTGCATGCAAGCTGATTTCTCTTATGAAAAAACTGCTAAAAGTTATGTAGAATTATATAAAAAAGCTATAGCAAAAAAATTTAATTGATTTTGCTTAAAAGAGTTAATTGATAATTGTACTACTAAATCTCATATAATAGACAACCTATATATACGATTGTCTCTAAATATAAGCGCTTTAGAAATGATGATTTTCAAAAAATAAAAATGAGGGTAAAAATATGATTGAATTAAGAAAAGATCCCATCACAAAAAGATGGGTTATAGTTTCCTCAGAACGATCAAAAAGACCCATGGACTTTAAAAAATCCCGAGAAGTACCTGACAACAATTTTTGTCCTTTTGATTATGGAAATGAATTTAGTACCCCACCGGAAGTTTTGGCTTTTAGAGAACCTTCTTCTCCTCCTAATTCTCCTGGTTGGTGGCTGAGAGTGGTTCCTAATAAATTCCCCGCATTAAGCCCTGATAATAGTTTAAAAAAACAAGGATTAGGCATATACGACCAGATATCTGGATATGGATATCATGAAGTAATCATAGAAACCCCGGAGCACAACGCATCTTGGGCTAAAATTTCTGAAAATCAAATTAGAGAAATAATTTGGGCTTACATTAAAAGATTCCAAGATATAAGAAAAGATAATAATATTAAGTACATTCAAATATTTAAAAACAAAGGAAAAGAAGCTGGAGCTTCGTTATCTCACCCACATTCTCAATTGATAGCTACACCTATAGTTCCTATAACTATAAGATCAGAAATAGAAGGTTCAAAGGCTTATTACGATTTTAGAGAAAGATGTGTATATTGTGATATTATAAATCAAGAATTAAAAGATAAAACAAGAATAGTTCTAAAAACAGATGACTTTATCGTAATGGAACCTTATGCTTCCCGATTCCCATATGAAACTTGGATTTTACCTACAAAACATTCTCATGATTTTGGTTCTTTAGAAACAAAACCTATATTAGTTGAAGAATTATCTAAAACCCTTTCCTGTATAGCAGAAAAATTTGAAAGAAGAATAGGGGATCCTCCATTTAATTTGTTTATACATACTTCCCCCTTCATTGAGGGTTTAGATGCTTATTATCATTGGCATATAGAAATAATTCCAAGGTTAACCAATATTGCAGGATTTGAATGGGGAACGGGATTTTATATCAATCATATATCCCCTGAACAGGCTTGCATCGACTTAACCGAAGAAAAAGATAAGCTTTATGCCAACTTTAAAAACGAAGGGTGGAAATAAAATGTTTAATTTAGAAGAAATATTTTATGAGTTTTCAGAAAAAAACGTTATTGAATTAATAGGAAAGATATCTTCTTTTCACAGAGCTAAAGGAAGTTTAGAATATTCACAAACTGTAAAAACAATAAGAAATTTTGTAGGATCATCTAATCTTTTTCTTTTTCCAATAGATAAAACATATAATAGCTGGAAGAGTCCTTTCAGTTGGAATTTAAAAGGAGGCTTCTTGAAATATTATAATGGTAAATATATAGTCTCTAATCTTTATTTAACCCCCATTTCTGCTATATTTTTATCAGATAAAACCAATGGAGTTGAAAAATTAAAAGTTTTTGATGTAGGAAGCGGGGAAAATGAAGAAGATTATAAGGACTTTGAAGAGGGTAACGCTGTTTTAGCTGAAGGGAATCCTCGAATAGTATATCATTACGCTGTAGAAAAGTTTGGAGCTAAATGTATATTAAATCATTACATGAGAAGTCAAGAAAAATCTATAGATCGAACTCCAGAATTATTGCCAGATACTGTTAATTACACTTCTTTTCCAGATTTCAAGAAAAAATATGCGTATGGTTATGCTCTCCCATACAATGAATTTCTAGAATTAAAAGAATCTATATCTAAAAAAGAAACGTATATAGAAGCATTCTTAGATTCCGACGAAGGCACAAATAATATAGAGGTTATCGAAAAAACATTGGGTAAACATACTGATAAACAGTCAATATTGCTAACTGCTCACTTGTGCCATCCAAAACCCGGTGCAAACGATAATGCAAGTGGTTCCGCTCTTTTAGCAGAAATAATGAGAGTATTAGAAAAATTTGAAGATACTTTGGATAGGCAAATAATTGGATTATGGGTACCCGAAATGTTTGGTACAGCAGCATACCTAACTAAAAAAGTCCCCAAAAATGCTTACGTTATAAACTTAGATATGGTAGGAGAGGATCAATTTAAGACAGGATCAACCTTGAATTTAACTCCATCACCTTGGTCGATACCTTCATTTTTAGCAGAATTACTTTTTATAAATTTAGAAAATCATTTTTTCAGATTATCCTTAGAAAAATACTCAGGAGGTTCTGATCACTATATCTTTTCTGATCCTAACATGAACATTCCAGCAGTGTCTTTGACAAATTGGCCTGATAGATACTATCATTCAAGTGAAGACACGGTAGACAAATGTTCAAAAGAAACAATAGAATGGATAGGAAAAGCCGTTCTGAAAACAATATACGATCTTTCCAACATGACAAAGGAAGTTTCAGCGCAAGTAGAAGGTAAGATAATTAACAATCATTTTAAATTTATTGCAGAAAAAAATAGCATAGTTGCAAATTATATAAATTATATAACCTATACAAAACTAAATCAACTATCAAAATATGCTGAAGTAGAAAAAGAATTACTTGACTTTTTTAAAGAAAAAGTTGATTTTGTTTTGATTCCTACTGAAAAAAGAAAAATAAGAAAAAACAAAGGTTCTATTTCAAACTCATGGCAAACAATCGAGGATATATTGTGGTTTAAATCGTCTAAAAACAAGGTCCCCAATTTAGATGACTTTTTTGATGAATTTTTAAACCTTTTTGAGCTTGGTTTTGCAAAAGAAGATGCTATCAATATTGCCAAATCTGAATTAAATATCAAAGAAGATGTACAATATGAATTAGAATATTATCTAAAGAGATTAAAAGAAGAAAATTTGATAGAAAATTCATATTTCTAAGAAAATTATAGCTAAATGAATTTAATTGCCTTTAAATATCCCTAATTCATAATAACTTTCTATAAATCCGCTTGATTATTTTATAAGTTTAATTTGTAATTATTTTATACTTACTTTTCTTAGTAAAGAAAGAAAGATAAACATCATTAAAGAGGCAAAAAATAGCTATATTAGGTAACAAACAATTAATGAGAAATATAAATGAAAAAACAATATTGAAAGAAATATTCTTAGAACAAAAGATTGATAGGGCTTCACTATCTAGGAAAACAGGATTAAGCGGTGGAACAGTGACTAAGATAGTCTCCGAACTTATACAAAAAGGTTTGATCAATGTGTTTGCGCCCCAGGATATATTAATAGGAGGAGAAGCAATAGAATTCTCTGACTACTTTTTAGAAAAAGCTGTAAACTTTGCAAAGGAAAATGCTTTTGGAAATTTAGGAGAACGTGTAATCTTTGATGTCGATGCTTTTGTACCAGAAGCTTGGACATTAGAAGGTGTATATCAAGTAATTCAAGAGGAGTTGTTCGATATTAAGGTTTAACATATGAATCGAAAAGATTTAGTAGTGACTTTAGAAATGAGAATTTTCTAAAAACGAAGTTTTGAAGCATATTCTAAATTATTCAACTTCTTTCCTTTCGGTAAAGCTTTTTTAAATAGTATTATAGTTTCTATTTCTATAACATTTATAAGTGTTCTTTCAGCGAGTATGGCAGCTTATGTATTTGCAAAGATTCCTTTTAAGAGTAGAGAATTCTTGTTCGGTTTATTTATTATCACTATGATGATACCTGGTAGTGTTACACTTATTACCAATTAATACTACGGAATATAAAATTGCTAAATACCTACGTAGGAATAGTGTTATATTCATTTTTTAATATCTTTGGTATTCTTTTATTGCGTCAGCATATTAAGAAAATACCTGACGATTCTTACGAAGCCTTAAAGGCCTGTATTATAGCTGGTCTCAATGTTTCTCTTTCAGGAAATCCTTTTTGGGGTTGGGATATTGCAGGTTTTAGTGGAGATCTTCCAGAAATTGATCTCTACAAGAGATCTTGTGAATTGGCAATTTTTACCCCTATATTTCAATTTCATTCTGAACATTCTGGAGATCCTGTTCCAAGTGCGGAAAGGTCACCTTGGAATATAGCGAAATATTATAATGATATAATCAAATACTCGATTTTTATAGATTTTGTGCTTCTTTAAGAATGAATTTGTCTCCCTATATTTTTCGAGAAGCAAAGTATAGTGTAGAAAATAGTGGGCCTCTTACTTATCCAACATGGTTGGAAAACTTTACGTTTTACGATCAGCCTTTATCATATTTTTTTGGAAGAGATATCATAGTTTTTCCAATGCTCGATAAAGAAAAAGAAGATAGAATAAAAATACCAAAAGGAGAATGACTAAGCTTATGGGATGGAAAATGGATTAATAGCGATGGTTCTCCTTTTACATATAAATGTTGTACTTATCATCCAGTATTTTTAAGAAAAGGAGCTATCATCCCTCTAAGTATAGAAAAATTTAAGGCTTTAGGAGAATCTCATTGTAATCAAGAATTTAATTCCATTTTAATAATCGATAAATTTGAAACATTCCGAATTAGTTTTAAAGAATTATTCTCAAAGAATAAAAAAGTTAAAAGAAGAATTTAATAAAGAAGACGCTTTGATAGGTATTGCAAAAAAAGGTAGAAAAGGTATTATTGGAATTGATTGGATAATTAAATAGCTTATTTTTGTTTTTTATTTTATAGCTTATAAATTTATTGTTTTAAATGATATAATATCTTTGATTTATTATTAAATTTTATATAAGAACTTTAGAAATGAAGAAATTTCTAAAAATAAGACTTTGAATTTAGAGTGGTTCAGGATGGAACCCTGTCGTTTTAGAATTCTTAAAGTAAGTAAATTTTATATTTTTAGGAGGAAATTTACGTGTTTAAAAAGATGCAAATCTCTAATATGACTACATTATACAAAAGTGGAACTCCTTTTAATACAGGTGCCGTTATTGTAGATATGGATAACAATAATTTTGAGCAGGTTTCAAATGTTACTTTTTTTACAATAGAAGAAGGAAGTAACGAAATAAGTTTTATTTATGAAATGGCAAAAGATGATGTTGTATATGGACTTGGTGAAACCTTAGGGGCTTTGAATAAAAGAGGTAAGCGTTACAGATTTTACGCTACAGATGACCCTGAACATACGCCTGAAAAGGAATCTTTGTACGGATCTCATCCTTTTATGATATTAGATGGAGAAAAGACTTTTGGAATATTTATCGATTACCCTTCAGAAATAATCTTTGATATTGGTTTTACTCACAAAGATATTTTGAAAATAACTATTTTTTCTAAAGATTTTGATTTATATATTTTTGACTGTGATGAAAAATTAACTATAATAAAAGAGTATTTCAATTTGACGGGTAAGCCATATATACCTCCAAAATGGGCTTTTGGGTATCAACAATCGAGATGGAGTTATTTTAGTGAGAAAGAAGTTAGAGAAGTTGCAAATAAATATAGAGAATTAGGAATCCCTTTGGATGTAATATATACAGATATAGATTATATGGATAGTTATAAAGTATTTACGATCAATAAAGAAACGTTTCCTAACTACGAAGGTATGGTAAAAGATTTAAAAGAAAAAGGAATAAAAGTCATTCCTATATTGGATCCTGGAGTGAAAATTGAAGAAGGTTACGAAGTATACGAAGAAGGAAAGAAAAACGGATACTTTTGTGTTGATAAAGATGGAAAGCCTTTTGTAACTGCTGTTTGGCCGGGATTAACACACTTCCCTGATTTTTTAAATTCGAAAGTTAGAAAGTGGTGGGGGCAAAAATATAAAGTATTTACAGATATGGGAATAAAAGGATTCTGGAACGATATGAACGAACCGTCTATATTTTATACCCCAAAAAGTTTAGATAAACTTTTTGACTTACTCAAAGATTTAGAAAAAAATAAAGAAGAGTTAGGAATTGAAGTATTCTTAGCAAAAGAGAGTTTCGCTAAAATTTCTAACAACAGAGAAGATTATAGAAGCTTTTATCATAAATTAGACGATGGAACCTTGATTAACCATGATTTAGTACATAATTTATATGGATTTAAAAATACTCAAGCAACTGCTGATGAAATGAAAGAATTATTACCCAATCAAAGAACATTATTACTATCAAGAAGTAGCTACCCAGGACTTCACAGAATAGCGTCAATTTGGATGGGAGATAATAAGTCTTGGTGGGAACATATTTTAGTCAATATAAGAATGCTACAATCATTAAACATGATGGGATTTTTTTATACAGGAGCTGATATAGGGGGATTTGGTGCAGATGCTTCTGCTGAATTAGTTGTAAGATGGATGGAACTCGGCGCATTCACACCATTTTTTAGAAATCACACAGCTCTTAATACAAGGCCACAAGAACCTTGGCAATTCGACGAAGAATCTCTGAATATTATGAGAGATATAGTAAGATTAAGGTATGCATTTTTACCTTACACTTATTCTGAATATATGAACTCGGTTAAAGATTCTAATCCATTTGTAAAACCGATATCATTTGTTTTCGAAAACCCAAGGTCAAAAGATATTGAAGATCAATATATGTATGGAGAATCCTTAATGGTAGCACCTGTTTATGAGCAAAACAAAAAAGGTAGATATGTACATTTACCCCAAGTAAAATGGTTAAATTGGACTGCTTCAAAGTATGAGGAAAGAAAGATGAAAGTATATGAACCTGGAGATTACTATATAAAAGCTGATTTATCGGAAATTCCACTCTTCATAAAAGAAAATAGTTTGATTGTTCTTTCTGAACCGATGAATTTTGTTGGAGAAAAAGATATAACTGAATTAACTGTTGCAGGTTTGGTTACAGATCACGCACTTTACAATTATTATGACGATGATGGGACAACCTACAATTTTGTTAAAGGTGACTTTGGAACTATAAAAATAGATGTCACAAAAGAAAGAAATGATTTCAAAATAGCTATAAAAAAGGACGACAAAAACAATATGTTAAAAATTAAAACTATTCATTTTGAAATATATGACAGTGACGGAAGTGTGGTCAAAAAAGATATGTTAATTTAATATAAAAACTTGGGATCTAATCCCAAGTTTTTATTTTTTATTCATTTATCCACTGATAAACTTCATCTTTACTTATAGTTGCCAATGCAATGTAGTTATCAGCTGCTCCATAATAGATATAATATTGATTTTTATATTCAACTAAAGCATCAGAAAAGACAACATTTGGCACTCCACCGAATACCTCCCAACTTTCTTTAGGTTCTAAAATAGGTTCTTCGCTTCTTTTTAAAACTTTTGATGGATCTTTTAAATCTAAGAGCATAAAACCAAGTCTATATATTGGTCTAATGTCATCTTGAACACCATGGTATAAAAACAACCATCCATAAGGTGTCTTTAAAGGAGGACCACCTGCACCAATCTTCAAATTATCCCAATACTTTTCACGTGGTGAGGCAACTTTTTTGTAATTATTCCAATGTATTAAATCATCTGAATATGCAAACCAAATATCGGGTTCTAATCTGTGGATTAATACATACTTTCCTTCGACTTTTTCTGGAAACAATGCGGCATCTTTGTTAGGACTTTCTGGTAAAACTATTCCATATCTTTCCCAGGTTATAAAGTTTTTTGTTGAAGCCATAGCAATACTAATGTTTTTTGGAGAGTAAGCTGTGTAACACATATAATATTTTCCTTTTAAATAAGTTATCCTGGGATCTTCTACTCCATACAATTCTGTTTGATCGGATGGTTCAAAAGCGGGTTTTTCCATTCTGTTAAAATGCACCCCATCTGCGCTTACAGCATATCCTATTCTTGAAACCATATCTTCTCCTTGAGCTCTGTACAACATATGAAAAATTTCTCCGTCGTATACTACAGCAGGATTAAAAACAAACCTTGATTCCCAAAGATGCATAGGGTTAGGCCCAAACAGAGGGTTTGCAGTATGTCTTTTTAATTTTAAGTTCAACATAAATCCCTTCCTTTCATATCTTGATTACTTTTATTTTAAAGACATTGAGATACCTTGCAAAAATGCTTTTCTAAATATTATAAATATTAAAACCATCGGTATAGTTTGAATAACTGAACCTGCCATTACAGGACCTATATATGCTCCATACTCATGATTGAAAGTAGCAAGCAAAACAGATAATGGCATTTTATAGTAATCTTGTATTACTATAAGAGGCCACATAAAATTATCCCATATTCCAATAAAAGTAAATAAACCTACAATTGCCATAACAGAATTATTTAAAGGAAGCATTATCCTAAAAATGATGAATAAATCTGAAGCTCCGTCTATTTTTGCTGCTTCTATATAATCATTAGGAGTGCCTTTAAAACTTTGAGTCATCATAAAAATACCCCAGCTGCTCATTATAAAAGGTATTATTAAAGCTCCATAAGAATTTAATAAATGTAAATTTCTTACAAGTATATACATGGGGATTGTAAACATAAAACCGGGAAAAACCATTTGAAAAATAAGAAAATTAAATATTCCCTCCCTTGCTTTAAATCTATATTTTGATAATGCAAATGCAATTATCGCAGAACTTATTAGAACACATACAGTTACAGTCACAGATACAAATAAACTGTTAAAAAATGCTCTTATAAAAGGTCTATTCATCCTTTCGGCACTTTCCAATATAAATTTAAAATGTTCCAAAGTAAATTTAGAAGGTAAAAACCTTGTGTAAATTTCCGCCGATGGCTTTACTGAAGCTAAAAATAGCCATAAATATGGATACAACCAAATTAGAGCTAAACCAAACATAACAATATGCAAAATAATATTACTTGTCTTTATTTTTTGATTTTTCATACTAAATCAACTTCTCTTTCCATAATTTTCCTCACAACCCAAATCATTCCAAAACTTATACCTGCTACAAATACAGCCATTGTTGCTGCATAAGTTGGATCCATTCTTTGAAAAGCAGTTGTTATCATATGCATCATGGGAGTCAGAGTACTTCTCATAGGACCTCCTCCTGTTATCATATAAGGTTCTGTAAATATTCCAAAGGCTAAAGTTATAGCTAAAACCATAACCATCACTATAGATGGATTTAATAGAGGAAGCGTAATTCTAAAAAATTTTGTTAAATTTCCGGCTCCATCTAACTCCGCTGCTTCGTACAAAGATTTTGGAATAGCAGTAAGACCCGCATATAATATCAATCCATAATATCCTATGAACTTCCAAATAACTATCAATGAAATTGAAAACATTGCCAATTGTGGACTTGTGAACCAAGGTATGGTTATTCCAAAAAGATTGTAAAGAGTTCTATTTATAGGACCATTTACAGAAAATAAATTTGAAAACATAATAGAATAGGCGACTCCTGATGACACATTTGCAACTAAGAAAGACAAAGCAACAAAGGTTTTACCAACTTTAAGTTTATTAAGAGCTATAGCAAAAAGTAAAGAACCCAGTAAAACAAGAGGAATATAATAGAGCATGAATCGGAACACATTACCAACAGTTTTCCAAAAAAGAGGGTCTGTTAAGACCCTCTGAATATTATATAAACCAGCAAATTTAGGAGTACCTACAAATTTCCATCTCGAAAAAAGGAGGATAAACAACCATACAAATGGATAACCCCAAAATATTGCAGTATATACAAGATATATCGAAGATATGCCTAAACCTTTTCTCGCTTCCCTTTTCGCTAAATTTGTCAACTTTTTAGCCATTATCTTCTCCTACCTTTACCAAAGGATTCTATTTATTGCCTTAACCGCATCATCCAAAGCCTTTTGCGGGCTTTTAAATCCATACATTAAGGGTTCCACTAACTCAACGGTCATTAAATCTTGTACATCAACTGTCATTGAAATTGTTGCTGGTGGAATAGCATAAGGAACGTATTTAGCATATTGAGCTGCTAAGGGGTTTTGATCCCAGAAATCTTTAAAAATATCGTTTGTGAGTAAGTCTTCTCTTGCAGGCGGCATCTTTGTGTATTCAAGCCATTTTAGATCGAAATCTTCTCTTGAAAAAACCCATTTTACAAAATCCCAAGCTTCTTTTGGATGTTTAGTTGTTTTAAAAATTACAAGTCCCTTTGCATCTGCAAAAGTGTAAATAGGTTCATCTTGAGGATAACTGTCAGGAACAGGTGGAGCAGAAATAACAATATCACTTACTATATCTGGAAATTGAGTTTGAGCAAAAGATATTTCCCAAGGACCTCTTAAACCTCCAGCTATAGCACCAATGTAGAAAGGATTAGAGCCAAGATCAACAGCTGTCCATTCGTTTCTAAACATAGTATTTATAAACTCTGCAACTTGCTTTCCAGCTTCATCGTTAAATGTTGCTCTACCCTTTGATGTATCTACATATGATTTTCCTCCACTTGCTGCGTAATAATAAGTAATAAAATCAAACCATCTATCCCACCAATTTCTTCCTTGAATAATTTGAACTGAATACCTTTCCTTTGGTATAACAAAATTTTTAGAAAATTCGTATATTTCACTGTAGGTTCTTGGTGGGTTTTCAAATCCAGCTTCCTTTAATAGAGAAGACCGCCACCACATCAAAATGGGATTTGAATAAATAGGTATTACATAATTCTTGCCATTTATTTGCCATCCTTCAATGATACTTCTCATCTTTCTTGTTTCAACCAATTCATCAAAGCCCTCAAGTTTATCTAATTCCATGAGCTGATCTATTTCAACTAATTGTGCAGCAAATCCTGAAAAAATATTTGTAGAAATATCAGGAGCTCTTCCAGATGCAATTGCTGTCAATATCGCTTCTTCAGAACTACCAGCTGCTGGAATAGTAGACCATTCAATATCTATTTCAGGATGTAAAGATTCATATTCCGCTACAACTTCTTTCCAAAAAGCTTCTTGCTGTGGATTTGGCGCTGTCCAGAACACAAGTTTTGTTTGAGACAAAGCAAATGTTGATATTAAAACTATTAACAATAATACTGATAACTTTTTCATACCATCTAACCTCCTTCTAAAAATTTTACTACCGTATCACTACACACTCATTTACTACTTTTGAATAGTACTTTCTCTTTCTACAAAAGTAGTAAAAAGAGATATGACAGCCGGATGAGGATTTTTACCGTTGATCAAATCTATCAACCTACTTACTGCAATGTTTCCCATTTCATATTTGAACACTTTTAAAGTAGATAATTTTGGCTCAGAAATAGAAGATGATATTATGTCATCGAATCCTATCAATTGAATATCATCTGGAACTTTAATTTTCATTTTTTTCAATTCGTCTAGAATTATTAAAGCTATTACATCATTTGAAGCAAAAATTATTTCTGGATTTTTTGACAAAGCTAAATTAAGAGCATAAAAAATTCCGTCTCGTGTTTCGTCACACTCGAATGTTTGAGGTAATAATCCTTTTTCAGACATAGCAGCGACATATCCTTCGTATCTATTTCTAAAACCATAAAAAGTTAAAGAACCATGTATATGAGCGATTTTTTTATAGCCTCTTTCTATTATTTTTTTAATTGCATAATAAGCTCCATCAAAACCATTAGAGATAATTGAATCCACCTTCATACTTGGAATATAATTATCCACCAAGACTTTAGGAATTTCCATGTTTTTTATACAACTTGGTAACTTATCTCCACCAATTATTAAAAGCCCCTCCGTTGATCGAATAAAATTTTTTTCACAGTTTTCAAAGGTTTTCAAACTTAAATTAATATTATTTTCTTTTGCGTAAGACTCTATTCCTGTTAAAACAGTTGAGTAGAATTCTCTAATTCCAAAAAGATCTTTCGTATTCAGAATCCTTTCGATTCTTTGACTAATTAAAATACCTATATTAAATGAGCTTCTTTTGTTGGCTAAATTTCTGGCAATTCCAGAAGGCTTATAATCCAATTCTTCTATAGCTCGAAGAACCGCTTCTTTTGCTTTATCGGACACACCATTTTTCCCATTTAAAACCCTTGAGACAGTTGCAATAGAGACTCCAGATAATTTTGCTACGTCATCTATTGTAGGCAATTTTTATTCCTCCTATCTGTAAGCGCTTACATAAAATTATATCATGAGACGAACAAAATATCAAGGGTAAATATAAGCAATTAAACGTAGTTATAGTAATTTATTTGTGTTTAGGTATAAATATCTAATTTTTAAATAAAAAAATAATTCTTACAACCAAACATGATTTTTTAAATTTGAATTTTGAAAGATTTTTTAAATTATATCTTTGTAATTCTTTTAAATTGTCTTTATTCCATTATAATCGTCTATAATCACATTTTGTTATTTTTTATATTTGTATTAAAATAAATATGAAAGCGCTTACAAATAAGATAAAATTTTAAAAGGGGGTAATAAAATGAGAAACCTAAGAGTACTTTTAGTAGTTTGTGTAACACTTTTATTAGCCATGTCAATTTTTTCAGCCGAAAAGATTGTAACAATAACTACTGAACAAAAAACAGGATTAGAAATACCTTACGTAATAACTTTTTCCGAATTATTGGATATAGTTGGAGAAGATTTCGATGCAAATTGGTATTCTATAAGAGTTAAAGATGCGACTAACAAAGATATTCCATATCAAATTGTTGATATTGACAAAAATGGAAAGATTTCTTCAAGCGATAAACTATTGTTCACTTTCAAAAAAGAAGCAAAGATCATTATCTCTGATGACTGGGATTTGGAATTGCTACAATTCGCTCCTGTTTTTACAATTGAAGAAAAAGATGGTGAGTATATAGTATCTGCTGACAATTTTACAGTAAAGGTAAATAACCATGGATTGGTTAGCTTTACTAAATTTAATAATGCAGAAGGAAATTTGTATAATGAACTGGGAACTGCGAGAATTGCTGGATGGTCTGGAAGCACTTACTATGTTGATGGAAAATTAGGTAAACATGTTGAAACTACTTCTGCAGGATTAAATGTAAAAGATTTAAAAATTTATGAGGCAGGTCCTGTCGCAGTATGTGTTCAATCTTTGCTATATTATGAAAATCTACCAGGGTTTAATCAAAAAATAACATCTTATATTTTTAAAACAGGAGATATCCTTGTAGAAAACGAATTTTCTTTTACTAATTATGTTGATATAATGAAGCTACAAGTCATGGCAACTGCTCCCCTCACAAGTTTAGATGACAGCTCTTTTCATATTCTTCCCATGTTTAGAAGAATGATTTGGGCGGAACAATTGGGAATCTCTCCTTATGAGTACTGGAAAGAAAGAGATGCAGTTAATATAGTTGGAGAAAATGCTTATATAGTTTTCCCAGCCATCGAGTCAATGAGACCTTTATGGTGGGGAGCAACCTATTGCTACGTTTCTATGGAAAATTGGAGAGCAAACTTCTCCGATAAATACGATCTGATAGCAGCAGAAATATTGCCCGAAAAACCTATTATTTATTCAGATCTTCAAAAATTTGTGTACGGAGATTTTTGGTTCTATGAAAGCAGAGAGTTCAGAGACGGAATATTTAGATGGGTACCTGGAGAACTAAACATTTATGAAGCCACAAAAGGTATCTTTGAAGATACCAACGAAGCCGATTGGATGATGAAGTTTAAGGCGGGAGATAAACTCACTTACACAAGATATTTTTCAATGTACTCAGCTAAAAATACTGAAGAAGCTATCAAACTTCTTGAAAATAGAACACATGAAATTCAAAGCTTAAAATTACTCATTAAATAATTAACGGAAAATATTTTATAAAAGGATAAAAACTTGTGATTAATTAATTAGGGTTTAGAGAGAAAACTCTCTAAACTCTTTCTTTAAATTAGATACTTTGGAAATAGTGTTTTGAATTTATAGTAGGTACGGGGCGAAGCCTTCCCCTAAATTCAAAGGAGGTTCAAAAGTGAAGAAGGAGTTATTAATCATGTTTTCATTGATATTTTTGTCCCTAATTTCTTTTGCTTTACCCGAAATAAATTTTAATCATTTGGAATTTTTAAGAGATGAATTTCAAGTAGAAGGGCAAACAAAAATAGGTTACTGGATTTATGCAGAAAAATTTGGTGATAAATATATCCATACAGAAGCTAAAGGAGAAGGAGTTACCTGTGTGGATGATGTAGCACGTGTCGCTATATTATACACAGAACTTTACAAAATCGACAATAAAGCGTTTTATTTGCAAAGAGCGAAAGAAGCTTTAGATTTTGTCATGGCTTTTCAAGATACAGACGGAGATTTTTATAATTTTGTTTTTTCAGATGGAAAAATAAACAAGCAAGGAATAACAAGTAGAAAATCAGCCAATTGGTGGGCGGCAAGAGCGTTTTGGTCTATTGCAAATGCCATAGAGATATTCGAAGTAGATAAAGAATTTCAAGAGCAACTGATAAATTCTGCAAAGTTATCGTACAATTTTTTGTCAAAAAGTTTAGACGAAAATTACTTTTTAAACCATAATTCAGATGTCTCATCGGTATTTTTACTGGGAGTTATAGAATATTATAAATATACGAAAGATGAAAAAGTTAAAGAATTAGCTGTTAAGGTAGGAGATTCTATTTTAAAAACACAAATATTAGAAGGATTTTTAACAGGTGCTTATAACGAAGGTGAAAATATTTTATTATGGCATAGTTGGGGCAGTAGGCAAGCAGAAGCTTTATTAGAGCTTTATAAAATTACTCAGGACCAGAGATACTTGGATTCTGCCGAAATTATTGCAGATGAATTTTATCCAGTATTACTTTCTTTGGGACCTATTTATGAAATAACCGAGTATATTAGATTATACCCTCAAATAGCTTATGCAGTCGAACCAATCATCTCTACTTTGACAAAATTATACGAAGTTACAAATGAAGAACAATACGCGTCTATGGCTGCCCTTTTTGGTGGGTTCTATGAAAGAAATAATCATTTGAATACTCCTATGTACGGACCGAACGGAGAAGGATACGATTCTTTGCATTCTGTATATATAAATAGTAATGCCGGTGCAGAGTCAACAATTTGTGCATTATTAAGTTTAGCAAGAATCAAAACTCTTCCTTCAGAGTTCCAAGAATTAACGCAAGCAATAATAATCTCTGGAAGGAAAGCCCATCTATTTGAGGTTGAAAAAATGAATACAGGAATATACAGTTTTACTCTCGAAAACATAAATAATGTGGTTCTGAAAACTGACGAAAGTATTAGAGTCAGACAAACTATAGATAACTTTTACCCGGGTACTTATGAAATATTTGTTAGTGGCATTTTTGAACCTAATACAAATTTTAAAGTAACATCGGGAGATCATTCCATCGAAGGAACTATAAAATCATCAAAAGACATAAATAGCTTGGGAGTAATAAACATGAATAAAAATGAGATAATATTATATTTCAAACCAGACAACGGCCACATATACATAGATCAAGTTATTTTAAAACCTATCGATCCTCTTTTTGTTTACAAGTTCAAAGATAATTACTATGAATTTACAAAAGAAGGCACAATACAAGTAGAATATGAACCAACGGAGATAAAAAGCCAGTATGTTCAAAAAGTAGAAGTATCTACCGAGAAAATAAATGAAAGCTATGTATTGAATTTAGATGAATTATTTAATAATGACGGGATAGTTAATTTCTCAAACAGGAAGTCAGGAAATTTTGATAACTTTGAGGGAGTTATAGGTGCAAAATATCCCGCAGAAGAGATTCAAAAATTATTAGAAAAGGATATTTATTATTTTGAAAATGAAGATGTTTATTTTAAGTTTAAAATCGAGGGTAAAGATAACTTAATTTGTACTTCTCAGGAAATATATTTAAAAGATTTTGAACAAATAGTAAATTACTTATATATAGTAGGTTCCAGTGATCACGGAAATTATGAAGGTACCTTGACAATAGTCTATGAAGACGAATTAATTGAAGAGCAACAGATATATTTTTCAGATTGGTGTCAACAACCATTTTATGGTGAAGAAGTGTTGATGGAATTAAGTTATAGATACGATAGCTTAGGAAATAAAGAAAATATTAATCCCAAACTTTACTTATTGAAAATTCCACTAAGAAACGTGCCGATAAATTCAATATATTTGCCTCAAATACCTACAATGCATATATTTGCGATTTCTGCAAAATAATAAGGTTACCAAAAATCTTTAAAACAGAGACTTCTTAAGTAGAAGAAGTCTCTGTTTTTGTATACAGTTAGGCAAATATGAAAATATGATATAATTGTAGCAAATATTAAATGTACATAAAAAATGTTAAAAAAAATAAATAATAAAAATTCGCGTTAAGTATAGGAGTTGATAGGGTAAAGAGGAGGAACTTTGATGGAAAAAAGAATGCTTGGAAAAACTAAAGAAGAATTGTCTATAATAGGATTAGATTTGAAAGAATTAATAAAGTTTGATGACTCTCAAGCAGTTAAAAATATTATAGAAAAGTTTATTCTAAACGGGGTAAATTTTTTTGAAATTTCTCCGGCATATAAAGAGTTAGATGAAAAAATAGTTTTTTGTATAAATCATCATAGAGACAAGCTTTTTATTTCTGGCAGAACAAAAGCACGTAATAGAAATGATGCTATAGAAGATATAAAACTTCTTTTAAATGAATTTAATTTGCAATACCTTGATCTTATTCAATTAGATGATGTCAAAAATGGCGAAGAAATTCAGACAATTTTTGGACCTGAAGGTGCGTTGGAGTTTTTGTTTGAAGCTAAGAATCAAGGGTTAATAAAATATGTAGGATTTTCTACTAATAAAGAAGAAATTGGTCTTAAACTTATTGACAGTTATGATTTTGATGTAGTTACTTTTCCCTTAGATTGGAAAAAATGGTATCTTGGAATTGGAGGAAGCTTATTATCAAAATCAAAGGAAAAAGAAATCGGAATAATCATTTATCAGAACTTTATAAAAAGGTTGTCTAAAGTAAATCATGAGAAAAAGATCTCTGAATTTGTATATATTCCTCAAGAATCCTACGAAGAAGTAGAAACACAACTTCGATTTTCTTTATCTAAACCTATTACGTCAGTATTATGTGCAAGTCATATCTCTATTTTAGAATGGCTTTTGAAAGCTGTCGATAACTTTACAACTTTAACTTTGTCTGAAGAAGAATTGCTAAGAAGAAACTGTCAGAGAATAGAATCAGCAATTAACTTTGGAGATGAAAATTTATAAAATGAAGAGAACAGAGTTTGTATCTGTGATGGGTGGAATAAATATTGATGTAAAAGGATATCCTTATGAATCCTTAGAACTAAGAACATCTAACCCAGGAACTGTGTTCTACTCTTCTGGTGGAGTGGCTCGAAATATTGCTCATAATTTATCAAAGTTGAGTATACCTGTAAAAATTTTTGGAGCTATTGGGAAAGATACTTTTGGAGAAATAATTTCAAAAGAATTAGAAAAATTAGGCATAATAACTAAAGGTATAAAAGTTTCAAACTCTTTTAAAACAGGAAGTTATTTAGCTATACTAAACGAAAAAAGAGATATGTATGTTTCCATTTCAGACATGGAAATATTAAGCGATGTTAATGAAGTATATATCGAGAAATGCAAGGACGACATATTAGAATCTAAAATATTATTTTTGGACACTAATTTAAATGTATCAGTTATTAATTATGCATTAAATTTAGTAAAAAGTAAAAATATACAAACAATTATAAATGCAGTATCAATAAAAAAAGCGAAAAAATTATTGCATGTGACTGAAAATATTGATTTTTTAACCATGAATTTTATAGAATTAGAATCTATTATGGGAAAAAATTTAGATTTCTACGAAAAAGATACTATAAAAGATAAATTAAAAGATACCTTTCCAAATGTATCAAATATAATAATTACAAACGGAGAATTAGGTATTTATTTTGTTGATAATTTTAAAAGAGAAATAGCATTTTTTCAAGTTGATGAATTAAGTGAAACAGAAATAGTTGATTCCAACGGAGCAGGGGATGCTTTTACAGCTGGAGTTATATACGGTCTTTATAAAAATGAAAGTATAGAAAATTGCATAACTTATGGTATTAATGCGTCAAGAATAACCCTAAAAAGTTTAAAAACCGTAGCCGATGAACTAAGTGAAACGTTAATAAAAAATAAAAATTAAATTAAAATTAAAATCATTTAATGGGTGTCGAAATATGGAAATTATGAATTTTGTTTTAAAACCACCAATAATAAAGTCTGATTACGTTTATCGTGAAAATCTTATAAATGAGATGCTTGAGAATAAAGAAAAAAAAGTGCTTCTTTTGAAAGCACCTTTTGGTTTTGGAAAAACAATTTCCTTAGGTATGTATTATGAAAAATTGAAAGAAAATAAGTTATGGATAAGTTGTCCAGAAAATTGTTTTGATTTCAATCAGTTATTGAATCATTTAATGCTTGGTTTAACTAAAATTGAAGATATTAAATTTAAGTGGGATTATTATGCTTACGATTATTTTAATGAAGAAGAAAAAGTAGGAATGTTATTAAGTGTTTTTTCCAAAATAAAAAGAAATGTGTATATTTTTTTTGATGGATTTGAAAATATTAAGATAACTGATGAGCTAAAGCCCATTTTAAATTTGCTAATTAATTTTTCGAATGAAAACATACACTTTATTTTTTCTTCTAAAGAAAGCCTTCCTATCTCTCTTTTAAAACTTGAAATGAACGATAATGTCTGTGTTTTTGAAGAAAATGATCTCAAATTTACTTTTGAAGAATTTGAAGAGTTTCTAAATAAGAGAAAAATAAAAATTAATAAAGAGACTCTTTTAAAATTATATTCAATATTTGATGGTTGGCCAGGTTTAATAATGATTTTTTCCGCTGCTATTTCGGAAAACAAACTATCTTTGGATAAATTAGATAAATACGAATTACCAATTACATATGATTTGACTTTATACCTGGATACTTTATTTAATACCCTTGATAAAAATTTATTAAAATTTTTATGTTTTATAAGTTTACTTAATAACATCGATATAAACATTTGCAAAAAATATTTTAACTTCAAAGATGAGATTGTAATTTTAGAATATTTAGAAAAACTGGTAGATTTACATTTTTTGGAAAAATTAGATGATCAAAATTATTATATTCCTGAAATTATAAAAAACTATCTAAGAAGTAAAATGCAAGATTCGGAAAAGGAAAAAATATATGAGGAACTCCAAAATATTTATAGAAAAGAAAATAATTTTATAGAACAATTTTACTGTATAATGCAGTTAGGAAATATAGAAGAAACTATAATTTTTTTTATGCAGCATTCAGAAGAGTTAATAAAAGATTTTCCATTTATTGAAAGTTGGTTGGATTCACTCCCACAATCAACTTTTGATAAATATTATATTTTACATTATTATAGAGGACTTGTAAAAGAGAAATACTCTAAATTTGATGAAGCACTTAATGATTACATTATTGCAAAACAAAATTTTGACAAGATTAATGAAAAAAACTTCTCTCTAATTGATATCGAAATTCAAATAATAGGTATTTATTGGCATAAGGAAGAATATGAAAAAGTTCGAGATTTGTGTATGGAATTACTGAAAAAAATCCGCCAGGAAAATGAGAATTATAAAATACCTTTGTATAATCTATTGGGGACAAGCTTATCTTATTTATCTAATTTAGATGATAGTGAAAAATATTTAAACGAGGCACTATTATTATGCGAAAAATATAAAAATACCGATATGAAACCTTGGATTTTAAATAATTTAGCTTATAATGTTTACCTGGTTAAAGGAGATCTTAAAAAAGCTGAAGAAAGTTACAATACTTCACTTGAAATTTTTAAAAATACAGAAGATATTTATGGAAAAGCCTTATTGTATGCTAACCTTACAGATTTTTATTTGGAAATTAATAATAAATCTAAAGCTCAACAAATGCTCAATTTCTTTAAGGAAATTTATTTAAAAACCCAAAATATTGCTTATTTACCTATAGAAAATATATTACAAGCAAAGATAGATCTTAGAAGCGGTAGTTTAAAAGAAGCAGATAAGCATTTAAAAGAAGCTGAAAGTTTCTCTTATCGATCAAAATTCTTAATGTCAAATTATCTTTCAGTACTGGCAGATTACTTATTTAAAGTGGGTAAAAGTGAAGAATCTCTATCGACCATCGATAAAGCAATAAAAATTGGCAGCACTTTCTTTAACAAATACCAAATACTGGATTTTGAACTACAAAAAGTTAATATACTGCTTTTTAGCGAGAAATATGAAAGCGCTCTGCCGATAATTGATAAAATTATTAAAACATCTTCCGAAGGGCAAACAAAATTAATATTAGCAGAAGCTTTATTCTATAAGATAGCTTTAAGTTATTTTCTAAGATTTTTAATGGTAGAAGAAGAACAAAACCTTTTCTTAGAACTTATTAAAAACAATGACTACTATTTTATATTTGACAAAAATCCTTATCTTTCAAAATATGTTCACAAAATTTTAGATGAAAAAATAGAAATGGATAGTATCAAAGAAGAAACTAAAAAAATTATTAATTCAGATAGTTTTATTGGAACCTTCTCAGAAAAAGAAAAATATTCGTATTTTCCGAAAGTATATCTTTTTGGAGAGTTCAAATTAGTCTTCGGTAATAACTTGTTGAGTATAAAAGATATAAAAAACAAGAAAGCTCTTGATCTCTTTAAATTTATTGTCTTGAATTTTGACAAATGGCTTTCTCAAGATATGATAATAGAATACTTCTGGAAAGATTTACCTTTCGATAAAGCACGTCAAACGTTATATGTTGCTCTTCACGACATTAGGAAAAAATTAAAAGAAATAGGATTAGAAGAAGAACTCATTATTTCTCAAAATAAAAACTATAAATTTAATAATCAAACCCCTTATTATTTAGATTACGAAGAGTTCCTAAATTCTTTTAAAGAAGCTACAAAATTATTCAATAATAAACTGTATCTTAAAGCAAAAGAAAAATATATATTAGCTAAAAACTTATATAATGTCGGTCTTTTACCTTCTAATATTTATGACGATTGGGCAATATCAAAAATTAATCATGCTCAAGAAATCTATCTACAAATATTATCAAAATTATATACTATCGAAAAAGGAAGCGATATAGAAAAATCTCGTATATTTTTAGAAGAATATCTAAACATTGATCCTTATTCATATGAAATGAATACAGAATATATTAAACTATTACTTATTGAAAGAGATGTTAAACGGGCTGTAAATTATTATAACTATGTAAAAGAACTATATTCAAAAGATTTAGGAATGGAGTTCCCTTCAAAAGAAATTTTGAATTTTATAAGTGAATTTCAAATATAAATTTCTAATAAAATTTTTAGTTTTAGATTTTTTTTAGATCCCCTTTATATAATGAAAATAAATTTATATAAAGGGGTGGTTATTATGAAAAAGAGGTTTATCTATTTTACTTTATTGTTTACCTGCGTCATTTTTATTTTGAGTGGATGTTCTTTGTTAGATTTTGGAGGATTATTTGGAGGAACAACAGGAACTGTTACTGGTATAGTTACAGATGCAACAAACGGTCAGCCTATTAATGGTGCAACTGTGAAGTCTGGAGATATTTCAGCAACAACAGGTGCAGATGGAAAGTATACTCTCAATAAAGTACCCACATCAAATACTACTATCCAAGCTTCTAAAAGTGGTTATATAGCATTATCTTATCCATTAAGTTTAGCAGAAAACGAACAAAAGGTTGTTAATTTTGCTCTTTCACCAGCGCTTAGTGCAAATGAGACGTTTAGAATCGTATTAACTTGGGGTCAAGATCCTCGTGATTTAGACAGTCATTTGCTTGTTCCAACTTCTGACTCAAATGCAAGTCAAGGGTATCATATCTATTATAACAACCGAGGAACAAATAATTCAGACCAGTATCCATATGCATATCTTGATATAGATGATACTACAAGCTTTGGTCCTGAAACAGTAACCATATATAGAAGATTGAATCAACCTTACAAATATTATGTACACCATTATGCGGGTACGGGGCAACTTAATACATCTTCAGCTGTAGTAAGTATTTATAATCAAAATGGATTAGTTAAAACATATAATGTTCCGAGTTCTGGCACGGGACTTTACTGGTATGTATTTGATATAACTGCAAACGGACAAATTGTTGATAGAAACGTAATTCAAGAAAATGCACCGACTTTATAACATTTTAGGGAACGAAAAAACCTCCAAAAACACCCTTATAGGGTGTTTTTGGTTTTTACTTTGCTAATTTCAATATATTTAAAACATCTTCTTTATAGAGTTTCACAAAATTTCCTAAAGGCCCCTTTTCTGTTGCTCTTTGTGCCATTTCTTCAAACCTGTCATCTGGTACTTTTAAGCCACTTAAAGTTATAGGTAAGTTTAACTCTTCGCTATAAAACTTCTCTAATCTTTTTATGCCTTCAAGAGCTGTTTTCTCAAGATTGAAAAAATCTGGCTCAACGTTCCAAACCCTGTTGGCATATTGAGCGAATCTATCTATATCATGCCTATATACATATTTCATCCAAGCTGGAAACAACACAGCAAGTCCAGCTCCATGAGCTACATCGTATAAACCACTAACTTCATGCTCTATATCATGTGTTGCCCAATCCTCTTCTCTACCTGTTCCCAAAAGTCCATTATGAGCAACTGTACCTGACCACATAATCTGGGCTCTTACCTCATAATTATATGGATCTTTTATAGCTAAAGGTGCATACTTTATTATTGTTTTCATAGTTGCTTCACTTAATCTATCAGTTAATTCAACATTCTTTGTATTAGTAAAGTAACGTTCCATAACATGAGTTAACATATCCACTGCACCAACAGCCGTTTGAAAAGGGGGCAGAGTATATGTCAATTCTGGATTCATTATAGCAAATACAGGTCTTAATATGTCATAATTTATGGCCTTTTTATACCATCCATCCTCATTTGTTATAACCGAACCCATGCTTGCTTCGCTGCCTGCAGCTGGTATTGTCAAAATAACTCCAACAGGGAGTGCTTCTTCCAACGTTCCTTTTCCTTCATACAATTCCCAAACATCACCTTTATATTTGACCCCAGCAGCTATAGCTTTTGCAGAATCTATTACACTTCCTCCCCCAACAGCAAGAATAAAATTAATATTTTCCTTCTTACATATATCTATACCTTTTCTGACTAAACTTAGTCTCGGATTTGGTTGAACACCACCAAGTTCAACAAATTCAACATCAGCCTTTTTCAAAGAATCAACAACTTTATCGTACAAGCCTATTTTTTTGATACTTTCTTGACCGTAATGAAACAAAACCTTATTAGAATATTTCTTAACTAATTCACCAACCTTTAATTCGGAGTTTTTCCCAAAAATTATCTTTGTAGGACTTACAAATTCAAAATCTAACATATTAACGACCTCCTTCGTCATATTTTTTACGCTTATTTACTATAGGGGAGTATTCATGAAAATTATACCATATAAAAAGAAAAATTTTTAATTAGTTGACAAGAAAAAGTATTAATTAAACTTTATATTTTATTTGATTTATACTCACTTTAGAAATTTCAAACTTGCTTTTATAAACGTTTTGGATTTTGCTTTTTCAAAAATACCTCATAGTGATTCGAACTTGCAGGTGTAAAGAAGAATCGAGAGTATTCCGTCACAAACCATTTTAAATTCAAAAGTTCATCTTTAAAAAGTTATCATTTCTAAAGTCTATATATTTGATTTAAATCTTTAAAAATGTTATAATATATATGAACAATTATTCAAATATTATATTGTGTTGGTGATTAAAATGGTTAAAAATATAAAAAAAGAAAAAAAATTAGATGTTTGTCAAACTCTTGAAATACATGAAGATGTTATAAAAAAGGTTAAAGAAAATACACCAAACGAAGAAGCTTTGAACATGCTATCAGAATTTTTTAAAATAATGGGGGATCAAACCCGAATAAAAATACTATATGCTTTATTTATTGCCAATGAGATGTGTGTTTGTGATATTTCAAATGTTCTTGATAAAACTCCCTCTGCAATTTCTCATCAATTAAGAATTTTAAGACAAGCTAAATTAGTTAAGTTTAGAAAAGAGGGAAAAGTCGTATACTATTCTCTGAGTGACGAACATGTAAAAGAAATCCTTGATGTAGGATTTTCACATATTAGAGAAAGCTAATTTATTTTTTATTTTATATGAACAGTTGAATAATTGTTCATATATTTTGTATTTATAGCGATTAAACTAAGGTTTTGAATTTAAAATGGGTCCAGGGCGAAGCCCTCCCCCTCTTTCTCGCTACACGTAACGAAAAAGTTAAAAAAATTAGGAATTAATAAGGATTAGAACTGAGGAGATACTTTTGAAAAAATTAAACATCAAAATATTTATAGAATATAAGTTTCATAATTTCTAAAGTGGGAAAAGTTTATAAGAAGGAGGAAACTCATGGAAAAGAAAGAGTTTTTACTTGAAGGCTTAAATTGTGCTAATTGTGCGACAAAAATAGAAGAAAACGTTAAAAAATTAGAAGGTGTTAACGAAGCGAACATAAATTTTGTTAATAAAACATTGACACTTAAAATAAGTAGCGAAATAAAACCCGAAGAAATAGAAAAAATAGTAAAAAAAGTTGAACCAGATGTAAAAATTTACGATAAAAATATACCAAAAAATAAATCTCAAAACGAAATTGAACAAAAAAATAATGCCTCAAAGGAATATGAAGATGAAGATGAAGTTGATAAAGCTGAAATAAGAAGACTACTTTTCAGTTTAACGTTCTTTATCTTAGCTTTACTGATTAAAGAACCTTTTGCTTTGAAACTATCTTTGTTTATTGTATCTTACTTAGTTTCTGGTTGGAAAGTTTTATTTCGTTCTTTTAAGAACATTTTAAATGGTACGATTTTTGATGAAACCTTTTTAATGAGTATAGCAACAATAGGTGCTTTCACCATAGGAGAATTCCCAGAAGCAGTGGGAGTTATGCTATTTTATGAATTTGGTGATTTTCTTCAAGATAAAGCTGTTGATAATTCAAGAAAATCCATAAAATCTTTATTAAATATGAGACCAACTTATGCCAATCTTTTGAAAGGAGATAAAGTATTAAAAGTATCTCCGGAAGAAGTGAAAGTAGGGCATCTCCTTTTAATTAATCCGGGAGAAAAAGTCCCTCTTGATGGAATCGTTGTAAAAGGCATATCTACTGTAGACACATCTGCTTTGACTGGAGAATCTGTTCCAAAAAGAGTTAAAGAAAATGATGAAGTTTTGAGTGGTTTTATAAATCTCAACGGCACTATTACAATAAGAGTTCAAAATGAATACAGTGAGTCAACATTCTCTAAAATTTTAGATATAGTAGAAAACGCTTCAAATAAAAAGGCTAAAACAGAAAAATTCATCACAAAATTTGCTAAATATTATACACCTGTCATTGTATTTTCAGCTATTGCTTTAGCCTTTATACCCCCTTTAATAGTTGGAGGAGCTTTTAGTCAGTGGTTGTATAGAGCCTTGATTTTTCTTGTAATATCTTGTCCATGTGCATTGGTTATTTCTATTCCTTTGATCTATTTCGCAGGAATTGGTAAACTTTCCAAGAAAGGCGTTCTTGTTAAAGGAGGAAACTACCTTGAAACTTTAAAAAATGTGGACACTATAATCTTTGATAAAACAGGGACATTAACAAAAGGACTATTTGAAGTATCCGAGATTAAACCTTTAAATGGTTTAAATGAAGAAGCTTTATTAAAAATAGCAGCCTATGCCGAAAGTCATTCTAATCATCCTATTGCAAAGTCCATTAAGGAATATTTTCATCATGAAATTGATGAAAATCTTATAAAAGAACATGAGGAAATAGCAGGGAAAGGTGTTATATCAAAAATAAACAATGATGATATATTAATTGGAAACAAAGAATTATTAGAAAAATACGGAATTGAAGTTCCTTCTTTTGATAGTTACGAGACTATAGTATATATAGCCATTAATAAAAATCTAGCAGGATATATAAAAATATCAGATAAAATTAAACCTATGGCAAAGGAAACAATTAAAGAATTAAAAAAATTGGGAATAAAAAAGACTGTCCTATTAACAGGAGATAATGAAAAAATTGGTAGGAACATCGCTTTAAACCTTGAAATAGACGAATATTATGCTAAACTCCTTCCAGAAGATAAAGTAAAACTATTAGAAAAATATTTGAAAGAAAAACCCTCAGTTGCCTTTATTGGAGATGGAATAAATGATGCACCCGTATTAGCAAGGGCTGATGTAGGAATAGCAATGGGAGGCTTGGGATCTGACGCCGCAATAGAAGCCTCAGATATTGTAATAATGGACGATGATCTTTCAAAATTAATAGATTTAATAAATGTTTCAAAAAAAACTGCAAGAATCTCTTGGCAAAATTTATCTTTTATTTTAACAATAAAGTTTTTGTTCCTTATTTTAGGGGCTTTAGGACTAACAAACATGTGGGGAGCGGTATTTGCTGATGTGGGTGTTACTCTACTAACTATTTTTAACTCTTTAAGAATTTTAAGATGATTATTTATTATCTATAAATCTTCAGAAATTTTGGCAATGACTTAACGGAATGTGATAAAATATTAATCCGTAAAGAAAAGAGCAAACTAAACCAAAAGAAAGAAAAATTTGCAAAAAAATTCTGTTTGAACTTATACTATGAAGTACCAAAAATAGAATAAACGAAAAGAGTGGAATGAACAGAGTGATAAAGTTATATTTAGCATACTATTTAGATGTTTTAAACGATAATCAATTGGAAGTAATAAGACATTTGGGTTTTGAAACTTATGAAAGAGAAGATATAAACAGATTTAGAAAAGAAGTAAAAAATAAAAGAGAAATTCTTGACGTTTTAAACGTTTTAAAAAATTTTGAAATAGTTCCTGGCTATTCTGTCCAGAAAAATGAAATTTATTACGACTTCGACGAAAACTCTTCTGAAAAAAATGAAATTATCTCGAATGAAGTGGGAAAAGAGTTTCTATTTTTTTTGCTCACATTATTAGAAAAAGAAAAAGAATCCATAGCAAAAAGTAGAGAAAAGTTGGGAAATATTATAGAATCTTTATCATATGATTATATGGTTCAAATGAATATATGGAATAAATACGGTTTTGCAAGGTTATATATTAAACAAGAAGATAAAGATATAGGTTTTCTTGATTTAATAAATAATTGGTACAAAACAGAACCAGAACAAGAAACATTCTTTAAAGACTTATTACAAGACAATAGAATAAAGACACTATCTAAATATTTCCAGAAAAAAGAAGGGTATGCTGCTATATAAATAAAAAATATTGTCAGAAAAACCATGTTTAAAGCGTTTAATCGCATTTCAGAGCGGTTAAACGCTTTTATTCTATTGTAATCATGAATAATAAGGTTTGAAGATTTTTGCAAAACGTTATAATATATTTATATACATGAAAAAAAATTCATAGGGAGGTTTTAAGATGTATAGAGTTGCAATATGGGGCTTCGGAGCTATGGGAAGTGGAATTGCACGAAATATCTTGAGCAAATATGAATTACAATTGGTTGGAGTTCACGATGTTAGAACAGAATATATAGGAAAAGATGTAGGAAATTTATTGGGATTGGAAAAAACAGGCGTAAAGGTCTACGATAATCCAATAGAAATGATTAAAAAAACTAATCCAGATCTTGTCGTTATAGCTACAAATTCCTTTATCTCTGTTGTAAAAGATCAGATTATTTCGATTTTAAAAGAAAACATAAATGTTATCACTATAGCTGAAGAAATGGCTCATCCTTTCTACACAAATTTTGAAGCAGCTAACGAGATCAATAACATAGCTATAAGACATAATGTATCTGTTTTGGGTACAGGAATAAACCCTGGTTTTGTTCTTGATACGTTGATTATAGCTTTAACCGGGGCATGCTTAAATGTTAAAAAAATAAAAGCTGCTCGAATAAACGATCTTTCACCTTTTGGGCCTACTGTTATGGAAACACAGGGAGTTGGAACTACCCCCGAAGAATTTGAAGAAGGATTAAAAAACGGAAAAATTGTGGGGCATATTGGTTTTGAACAATCCATACATATGATAGCTGAAGCATTGGGATGGAAGATAGATAATATTGAACAGGTCAGAGAACCAATAATTTCAAAGGCATTAAGAGAAACAAAATATGTCAAAGTTCAACCAGGAAATGTAGCAGGTTGCAGACATATAGCAAGAGCATATTCAAACGGTGAACTTGTAATAGAACTCGAACACCCTCAACAAGTACTCCCAGAAATTGAAAATGTTCAAACTGGAGATTATATAAATATTGAAGGGAATCCAAATATTTCGATGTCTATAAAACCAGAAATTCCTGGTGGAAAAGGTACTATAGCCATTGCAACAAATATGATTCCTTTAGTTGTTGAAGCTGATCCAGGACTTTTAACGATGGCCGATTTACCTGTTCCTAGATCACTGATCGGAGAAATTTATTAAAGGAGGAGCATATAAAATGCAAGCAAAAAAAGGTGATTGGGTACAAATCCACTTTATTGCTTTAAATCCAGAAGAAAGATCAGAGCATCTACCAGATGATACTAAGAAACTTCCACTTGAAATTAGAATTAAAGGTTTCCTAGAAGATAAAGAAGCCGAATTAAATGAAATTGTTACAATAAAAACACCAATTGGAAGATTAATTAAAGGAAGATTAGAAAAGATAAATCCAAGATATGAACATAATTTTGGAGAGCCTATACCAGAACTTTTGCATATTAATAGCGATATCTTAAAAATAGGTGATGTAGATGAGTAAATCTTACGAATCAATAATGCAAAGACAAGTAGAAATAATTAAAAAATCTGTGGGAGTTGATTATAACCAATACGAAATAGAAGGGATTGCTTTCGACTATGAAAGAATGATGCAAGACGCAGGTTACTCTATTGAAGAAATACAAAAAATACAACAAGAAACTGGAGTAGGTCAAACTCCATTGATAGAATTGAAAAACATAAACAAACTTGTAAAAAAACTATCTGAAAAAGGGAAAGGCGCAAGAATTTTTATAAAAGATGAGCAAACTAATCCTTCGGGTTCTTTTAAGGACAGAAGAGCCTCTATAAGCGTTTATAAAGCTAAAGAAATGGGATACAAAGGGGTTATAGCTGCAACAAGCGGAAATTATGGTGCTGCAGTAGCTTCTCAAGCTGCCAAAAGAGGATTAAAATCGATTATTGTTCAAGAATGTTTTGATTCAAAAGGTATTGGGCAACCAGAAATCTTAGAAAAAGAAAGAGCTTGTGCAGCTTATGGAAGTGAAGTGGTTCAAGTAAGTGTCGGTCCAGAACTTTTTTATTATACGTTGTTGTTACTTGATGAAACAGGTTTTTTCAATGCTTCTTTGTATTCTCCGTTTGGTATAGCAGGTATCGAAACCTTAGGCTGGGAGATAGCTTCACAGACCAAAAAAATGATTGGTAAATTCCCAGAAGTTGTGGTTAGTACACATGCAGGAGGAGGTTTAACAACAGGAACAGCAAGAGGATTGAGAAAAGCCGGTGCAACAAATACAAAAATAATTGGAGCAAGTGTAGATTTAAGAGGGCTTCACATGGCTTCAGATAGAGACTTTAATAGAAAATCCTTTACGACTGGGCATACTGGTTTTGGAATACCTTTTGCGGTATTCCCAGATAGATCAGATGTACCCAGAAACGCTGCACGTGTATTAAGATATATGGATCGATACGTACTCGTTACCCAAGGAGAGGTTTTTTATATTACTGAGCTACTTGCAAAACTTGAAGGTATTCAAAGAGGTCCTGCAGGTAATACTTCTTTAGCTGCTGCTTTCGCAATAGCAAAGGAAATGAACGAAGACGAAGTTATAGTTGTAAATGAAACCGAATATACCGGAGCAGGAAAACTACCAAGTGCGCAGCTGACGTTTGCAAAACAAAACGGGATAGAAATAAAAATAGGAGATCCAATAAAAGAAGATAAACCTGGTAAAAGAATAGTAATACCAAAACACCCTTCACAAATAGGTTATATAGAAATTCCTATGTTTCAATTAAAAGAATCTTATGTAAAAGAAATTGTTAAAAGATGGAATAAAAATACTTTCACCCAAAAAGAAATTGATTTTATAGCTGAGGATATAAGGGAAAATAAAAAAATTGTAAAGGATTTAATAGATAAAGTCCTTTTGGATTAAAAACATAATAATATGTCCTTTAGGAATAAGAATTTTATAAAAAATAAGCTTTTGAATTTATAACGGGTTCAGGGCAGAGCCCTCTCTCCCTTCCTTTGTTACGCGTAGCTAAAAAATTAAAAAATTCATAGTTAGTAAGGATTAGAGTCATTGAGGCGTTTTATAAAAAATTTAACAATAAAATATACAGAAAAAACAGTTTTTAAAATTTCTAAAGTGAGTAAAAAAATTAGAATTAAGGAGGTTTTTATGAAAGAGAGAATTGATGATTTTAAAGAAAGATCAATAAAGTTACAAAATATGACGAACGAAGAACTCGATGAATATTTTTGGAAATTGGTTGCTCAAGTAGTTGATCCTCTAATTGAATTAGCCAAAACACATACTTCTCCCTCTATTGAAAGATCTGTTTTATTAAGAATGGGATTTAACTCATTACAAGCAAAGGCTCTTGTAGATAAAATTTTAGAAGTAGGACTCTTATCAAAAGGAGCCGGAAATATTGTATACCAAATAGCCAAATTGAAAAATATTGACGTCATGAAAGCAGGAGAAGAACTATTAAAAGGTAACTATTGGGATGAAGCACAAAGTATCTTTAAAGGTGGCGATGCTCATGAAATTAAATCCGAATGAGAAGATTAAAATCGAAGAAATATTAAAAGACTTAAAAAATTACGTACCTAAAAGGAAGGGATGGACATGGAGAAAAAAACTTCCAGAAGGTACTAAAAAAAGCGATTTTGAATATTATCAAATAAGCGAAGATTTAAAAAACTCCGTTCCTTTACCTGCTTCACATTATTTTGACAACATAGACCCTCAACCCGAAACCATAATTACCTCAGAAATTGCTTCCGGAAGATTTGAAGAAGATATTAGAAGAATGAGAATGGCAGCATGGCATGGAGCTGACCACATAATGGTTATAAGAACTTTAGGACAAAGCCACATTGACGGACTAATTGAAGGAACTCCAGAAGGAATCGGAGGAATTCCTATAACAAGAAAACAACTAAGAGCTACAAGAAAAGCTCTCGATTTAATAGAAGAAGAAGTAGGAAGAGAAATTAATTTTCATAGCTATGTGTCAGGTGTTGCTGGACCTGAAATAGCCGTTTTATTTGCCGAAGAAGGAGTAAATGGAGCTCATCAAGACCCTCAGTACAACATTCTTTACAGAGGAATCAACCCTATTCGTTCTTTTGTAGATGCGGCTGTTGCAAAAAAAATAATGGCATCGGTAAATATGCTTCAAATTGATGGAGCACACAACGCAAATGCATCTGCTAAAAAATCAAGAAACGTGATGCCCGAACTTCTTGTTCAACATGCTATAAACTCACTTTATTCTGTTAAAGTAGGAATGAAAAAAGAAAATATTGCTTTATCTACTGTTCCTCCTGTTGTATCCCCTGCACCTGAATTTAGAATAAATTTGGTTTATGCTGTAACTTTAAGAGAACTATTTAAAGACTACAAATTTAGATCTCAAATGAACACAAGATACATTGAATCAGATTTATTTGATGCAACAAGAATACATGTTTTAAACACCGCAATTTCAAGATTAACTTCTGCAGATATTCAATCAACTATAACTCCAGATGAAGGACGTAACGTACCTTGGCATATTAATTCAATACGAGGTATTGAAACTGCAAAACATACTTTAATATCAATGGATGGAATTAAAAATTACGTAAAAATTAACGAAGAAAATATAAAAAAAGAAGTAAGAGAGCTTAAAATGAGAGCAATCCTTATGTTAGAAGAGATAATTGAAATGGGAGGATATTTTGAGGCTCTTGAAAATGGAATGTTTGTTGATAACGGATACTACCCGGAAAGAGCGGGAGACGGAATTGCAAGACCGAAAAATGGAGGAATTGCAGCTGCAACTGTTGTCCCTAGAGATAACGATTATATGGCACCAGTTTGTGAACATTTTGGATACAACAATTTACCTAAAGACATAGAAAAACCTTGCGACTTAATCGATGGTTGCACTTTACACAATAGAGAAAAGATACAATTTATAGATGAATTAGATGAAAATGATAATGTTGAAAAAAGACTTTCAGAAGTTAAAGAATATAAGGAACAAAACCTTATAAAGCCAGAAGTTGAATGGAGCTATGATGGATGGATACAATTGGATATGACCATACCAGAACCGCAAGCATATGCAGAAGCAGCCGCTATAGAAATATGTAATAAAATGGGTTTGGAAGAAATCCAAGTTATAGGAAAAAGTATTTTACACCCTTCAGAAGGTACTTACCTTGAATTGAAAGCAAAGGTTCCATTTTTTATAAAAAAAGATGAATTAGAATTGCCGAAGAAAACAGAAGTTATGAGCGATGAAGAACTTTTTGAATTCTTTAGTAAACAGAAAGTTAAAATCGTTGCGGGAACTATTGGTAATGATGAACACAACATAGGGATAAGGGAAATCCTCGATATAAAACATGGAGGTATTGAAAAATATGGAATATCTTACGTTTATCTTGGTACCTCTGTTCCACCAGAAAAAATTATAGATGCAGCAATAGAAGTTGGTGCACAAGCAGTTTTAGCTTCCATGATAGTAACGCATAACGACGTTCATATAGAAAATATGAAGAAGCTACACGAAATAGCTGTTGAAAAAGGTGTAAGGGATAAATTATTATTAATCGTAGGTGGTACGCAGATAACAAATGATTTAGCTGTAAGTAATTATATGGATGCGGGATTTGGAAGAGGAACAAAAGGAAATCATGTAGCGACTTTTCTAGCAAAAAAGTTAAAAGAGAAATTAGAATAACCAGGAAGAAATTCTTCCTGGTTATTTTTGGTTATTCTTTAACTTGACTTTGATATTTATTTTTAGGTTATAGTTAATTAAGCGTTTAAATTCAACTCTAAAAATATCTTAGTACTTCCTATTATTATCATCGTATTGATTATGAATTTCACAATTGTTCCTATAGGTATAACATTATTTAAATTATCTAAATACTCTTTTCTAAAAATAATTAAAGAATTTGTTTATACTTTCATAGGGGCAATATTACTTATAGCAGGAGCTCATGGAGGATTTATGGATATTGGTGCAAAGATTGGAACCTCTAAAATTAAACTAACAATCACTAATGGAACAAAAGTCCCAATTGTAAATATTCCTGTTGCTTTCAGTGAATTCCAATAGGTTTAGCTAACGAAAGTATATCCTTTTTATAAAAGCTTGTCCAAAAAGCATTTATAATAGGATAAAAACTAAAGATGTCAAAAAAATAATTGCAGGAATGGTAAAAATGAATCCCCAAATAGCTTTCTTTTTTTCTAAATTTATTGACTTTTTCAAGGAATCTCCCTCCAAAAAACAAGCGAGCTTTGCTCGCCTGATGAGAATTTTGAGCTAAATTTATTATTTATTTTTGTAGAAGCTCATTAGCTTTTCTTTTAAGAACATTTAATGCTTGCTCCGGAGTCGTAGTAGTTAACATAACTGATTCAATAGTTTCCCTAATTAGTTGCTCAAATTGAGGTCCCTTCAGATGAAGAGGAACCGAATGGGATTTCTCTAAATCAGACAAAAATACATCCGCATATGGATAATTTTTGAAAACCTCAGACTCCAAAAGAGTTTTCTTCGGTTGTATTAATCCACAGTTCATCAAATACTCATCAGAATGGCTAAGCATGAAATTAATAAATTTCCAAGCATATTCTTGTTTTTCCTTAGAACTTTCTGCATTCACCATATAATAATGTCCATAATAGTTACATTTAACTTCATTAACAGCATTTTCAAACACTGGGAAGGGTACTACCATCCATTCTTTGCTCTCATAAAAATCCGGATTTTGAGCTTTGATTCTATCTATTTGATATAAACCCAACATGCACATAGTAACTGTATTATTATCTCTATTGAATTTATTTCTTGCTGGCTGGTATGTTGGAGAACCCAAATTTTTGCCATTTAGGTCCCATTCTTTCATGAACTTAAGTGCTTTTAATCATGCATCATCATTTATTATGGCAGTTTGACCGTCTTCACTAAATAAGACCCCTCCGAGTTGTTCAACTAAAGGAAACCATTCCGTTTATATAGACTGGTAACTGATTAAATTGTTTTAATCAAGATTATAGGCAAATATATAAATATTTTAATGTATTTGGATGTTTTAAAAAGAAATTTGTTATTTATAAATGTTTTATGAAAATATAAAACTTTAATTTAAAAACTTTCTAAATTAATAATATTTTCTTTAAATGATTCTAATTTTATTTTATTCTTGTTTTTGTTTAATTTTTAGTGTAAAATAATAATGATATTCTTAGATTCTTTAGGACTTTATAGAAATTTTCAGAAAATGATCTTTTGAACTTTAAGGGTTCACGGCGGAGTGTTTCCCTTTGTTGGGACGAGTACCAAAAAGGTATTTTGTAAAAAATCAAAACTAAAATATATAATAAGGATTATGGAATTTCTAAAGTAAGTAATTAGATTCTCCAAAAGGAGGAAGACAAATGGAAATCGAAGTAGATATTAAAGCTTTAAAAAATGCTGTAGAACTAACGAACAACGCTGTATCAAAAAAGACCACAAATCCTATCTTATCTGGAGTAAAATTAGAAACCAAAGAAAATTTTTTACATATATATGCCACTGATTTACAAACCGGATTTCATAAATGGTTGAAAGTAGAAAATACTGATGGCGCTTTTGGTTGTGTTGTTGAACAAAGAATTTTTTTAGAAATATTGTCTAACCTTTCAGCTGAAAAGGCAAAGCTTTCTTTAGATAGTGTGTTAAAAATAAGTGCAGATAATTCAAACTTTAAACTCCCCATTATGGATCCAGAAGAATACCCCTCTTTAGTTTTCGATGTTCTTGGAAATTCTATAGTTATAGAAAGAAATATTATTTCAAACATGATAGATAAAGTAATATTTTGTGCTCAAAAAGATTCTTCCTCTCTTTCAAGAAACTTAAATGCAGTTTATTGGGATTTTAGAAAAGGCGGATTTTTGAATTTAGTTGCTTCAGATGGTTATAGATTAGCTCTCTCTGAAAAACAACTGGAAAATGAAAGTGTACTCTCTTCCTTTCTTTTATCTCTAAAAAGTATGGATGAATTGAGATCTATTTTGTCTTCTGCAAAAAGCGAAAAAATAAAGATCATTCAAAGTGGTTCTCAGGTACTTTTTGAATTTGAAGATGATGAAATAGAAGTGCTTTTTAATGTAGTAGAAGCTGAATATCCTGACTATTTAAAAATAATTCCGGGAAGTTTTATCACAAAGATTAAAACAAAAACATCCGATTTTTTAAATATCATGAAAAGGCTGTCAATAGCAGCAGGAAAGGATGAATATGCATTGTTAAACATAGAAGAAGGACATATTATATTTTATGCAAGTTCTCCGGATGTAGGAGAAGCAAGAGAAGAAATAGATGTAGAACAAGAAGGCAAAAACATTGAGATCGCATATTCTCCAAGATATTTTAGAGAGGCTTTAGAAAGAATAGAAACGGTTGAATTTGAATTTAATATCTCAGGAGAAGAAACGCCTACTATATTAAAGCCTTTCCAGGATGATAGTTATATGTTCATAATCATGCCAAAAAGGAAAGCCTAACATGTTAAAAATTGGGTTTGGTTATGATATTCATGCTTTGGTTAAAAATAGAAAGTTAATAATTGGCGGTGTTGAAGTAGAGCACCCATTAAAATTAGGATTAAGTGGACATTCGGATGCAGACGTTTTTTTCCATGCTCTTATAGATGCTATTTTAGGAATGTGTGGAGTAGGATCCATAGGAGATTTTTTCCCTGAAACGAAAGAGTACAAAGATGCAAATAGCGCTTTTCTTTTGGAAAAGATATTGAATTTGATAAACAATGAATACAGTTTCACAATAAACAATATAGATTCAACTATAATATCAAAAAGCATTGCAATCTCTCCTATCTCGTATCAAATAAAACGAAATGTTGCGAGAATATTAAAAATAGAAGAAAATCAAATTAATATAAAAGGGAAAAGTGGAAATGGATTAGGATCGGCTGGAACAGACGAAGGTATAGAAGTTTACTGTGTTATACTGGGTGATGTAAGTGAAATACAAAAAGATTCATAGCTTTGATTTATCAAAACAAGAAATGGTTAAAATTCAAAAAGACTTAGCAAAAAATTTACAAATATTTCCTTATGGAAACTGTCCCAAAATAGTAAGTGGAGTGGACCTTTCTTTTCAAAAGAATAAAGCTTTAGCAGTAATAGTAACTTTAGATTATAAAAATCTTACAATATTAGATGTCACTTTTGCAATTGACGAAGTGAAATTCCAATATATTCCGGGGTTACTTGCTTTCAGAGAACTTCCAATTTTTTTGAAGGCTTGGAAAAAATTAGAGATAGAACCTGATATTGTTTTCTTTGATGGTCAAGGCTATGCTCATCCAAGAAGAATGGGGATCGCTTCTCATGCATCTTTTTTTATTGAAAAACCCACAATAGGAATTGCGAAATCAAAACTAATAGGTAATTATCAAAATCCCGACTACAAAAAAGGAGAATATACATTTTTATATCATCAAGATGAAAAAATTGGCGTTGTTTTAAGGACCAAAGACAATGTAAAACCTGTTTTTATATCTCCTGGTAATTGGGTAGATTTTAACGATACGTTGGTATTTACATTAAATTTTGTTGGAAAGTACAGGATTCCCGAAATAACTCGGCAAGCTCACTTATATACTCAAACTTTAAAGCAGAGGTGACTTAGTTGACCCAAAAAGGTACCCGAAATTTTATTTTCTTTTTGATGATAATATTCTCAATGGTGATGAATACTCTTGCCCCACTAATGACTTCTATTCAGGAAAGATTCTCTGTTTCAATAGCTTTATCATCTACCTTACCTTTTATAAGTACTCTCGGAACTATGATTTCTAACTTTATAGGTAGTTTTTTTATATCTTCAATAGGATTCAAAAATTTTATTACAACAGCTATAGTCATTCAGATTATTGGTCTATTTTCATTTGCCACCGCCACAAACTTTTCAATGATTGTACTTTCAGTTTTTCTCTTGGGTTGTGCTACAGGTGCTTCATTTATGACATTAACAACTGTTTTCTCTCATCTGGATAGGAAAAATCAAAACTTCGGCTTTTTAAACGCTTGCTTTGGAATAGGTGGAATTATTGGACCTTTGATTGTTAGCTTATTTTTGTCCCTAAATTTTGACTTTAGGTTTATATATTTTATACATTTAGCTTTAGCAGTTTTCATTTTAATCGCAGTAACAGTATTTAAACCCATTCCAAATATAAAATACGAAACAATTAAAATCACAGAAGCGATCAGTATAGTAAAAAGAAAGTTTGTTTATTTATCTTTACTGATATTTTTACTATATTCTGGAACCGAAATTGGCATTATAACATGGAGCGCCAATTTATTTCACGATGTATTTGCTTACTCAAAAGAATTTTCTTCTATAATACTTAGTTTATTTTGGATAGTTTTTACATTCGGAAGGTTGATAACAGAGTTTTTAAATAAAAAACTAACAGAATTAGGTACTATAATCTATTTTTCCATTTCACTTATAATAAGTATAATATTATTATTAGTCTTTAGAAATTACATCTTTTTTTTATTTGTTGGGTTTAGTTTATCTCCGATTTTTCCAACTATTCAAAAATATTCCAATCAAAACCTTCCAGGAAGAATTTTAGGCTTGTACAATGGTCTCGCCTTTGGTGCAACTGGCATTGGAGCCATGATTATTTCAACAGCTATGGGAGTTATAGGTGATTTTAATTTTAATATCTCTTATATGATACCTTTTATAACCTTTAGTTTAATAATTTATATTACTCAAAAATTAAAACAAGTAAAATTATTAGAAAACTAATTTACACACAAATCATTTTTTCTAATGTTCATTAAAATTAGAAACTTTAGAAACAAAGATTTTCTAAAAATAAACGTTTGATTTATAATGGATTCAGAAGGAGCTTTTTCCCTTTTCTTTAGAATATATATCGTGCTTTTATAGAGGCATGCAACTTGTATGTTTCTAATGTACGATTTAGAAGTTATTTTATAAAAATTTAAATTTATAGAATATCTATAAAATATAAGTTTTAGAATTTCTAAAGACATCATAAAATATTAATAAGGAGTTTAAAATGAAATATTCCAAGATTAAAACTGGGTGCATTGATGGTTTTAAAGTCGAAAATATACTTGTCGAAATTGATATAAACTCCCGCTCAACTCTTCAAACGTTTAAAATTGTTGGCATGCCTTCCGCCTCGGTTTTAGAAAGCGAAAAAAGGGTAATAAGTGCAATTAGAAATATTGGGTTCAGAGTTCCAAATGGTTCCATTGTTGCTAACCTTTCTCCAACTTCTATGAGAAAAGAGGGGTCTCATTTTGATTTACCAATTGCAATATCTCTTCTTGAAGCTTCAGGACAAATAAAAGAACTTAACAAAAGTTTTTTTATATTTGGAGAATTAGGATTAAACGGTGAAGTAAGACCTGTTCCTGGTATAGCTTTGTTTCTTATGTATATTAAAGAAAGAGATCAACAAGCAAAATTTATAATACCAAGAGGGAACCAAGGAGAAAGTGTTTTTGTACCAAAGGAAGATGTTTATGTGATAGATAGTTTAAAAGATATTGAAAATTTATCTTTGGGTATAATGGATTGTTTTACTCCACAGTACGAGGAACCAGTTCAAACTCCTTTTATTGTTGATTTTCAAGAAATAAGGGGCCAAACTTTTGCAAAACGGGGAATGGAAATTGCAGCCAGTGGATTTCATAATGTTTTGATGAGAGGATCTCCTGGATCTGGAAAGACTATGATCGCTAAAAGAGTGCCTACAGTTTTACCAGATATGACAAGAGAAGAAATAATAGAGTCTACAATGATTTATTCAGTCGCTGGATACATGAACACTATAATAGATAAAAGACCTTTTAGAGCTCCGCATCATACTGCATCGACTTCTTCAATAGTCGGTGGGGGAGCCATTCCTAAACCTGGAGAAATAAGCTTAGCCCATAATGGAGTTTTGTTTATGGATGAATTTCCAGAGTACAGAACAGATGTCATAGAGTCGTTAAGACAGCCTTTGGAAGACGGAGAAGTAACAATTACTAGAGCCAAATCAGTTGCAAACTTCCCCGCAAAGTTTATGTTGATTGCTTCACAAAATCCATGCCCCTGTGGTTATTATGGAGATAAAGAAATAGAATGTTCTTGCTCTATGAATCAAATTATTAATTACAATAAAAAGGTATCTGGTCCGATTATGGATAGAATAGATATAAGAATAGAAGTTCCAAGAGTAAAGATTGAAGAGTTAATGTCCAAAGAAGATGGAGAAAGTTCAAAAAACATAAAAGATAGAGTTTCAAGAACCGCTGAAATTCAAATAAGAAGGCAAAATAAATTGAACGGTAAACTTACAAATAAAGAATTAAAAAGATACGCTTATCTTGAAGAAAAAGCGGAAGATTTTTTAAGAAAAGCGGCTATTAGTTTACAATTAACAGCAAGATCCGTAAACAGAATAATAAAGATATCTCGAACTATAGCAGATTCATTTGATTCAAAGTATATTGAAATATCTCATATATCAGAAGCACTCAATTACAGAGGAAGAAAGATACTTTAAACAGGAGGAAGATATTATTATGGGTAAATATTTTAAGAAAATTGTTGGAGAAAAATGTTATTTGTCTCCTATAGACCCTAACGATTATGAAAAATATACACAATGGTTAAATGATCCAGAAATTTACGAAAATCTTATGGTTACAGATAATATAATTTCTTTGCTGAAAGAAAAAGATATTTTAGAAAAAATGGCTAAAAGCAATGAGACTACCTTTGCTATAGTCGATATGTCGACAAATAACCTTATAGGGAATTGCGGCCTACATAATATTGATAATATAAACCAAACAGTAACTTTAGGAATTTTTATAGGAGATAAAGATTATTTATCAAAAGGCTACGGCACTGAAGCTGTAAAATTACTTGTAAATTATGGATTTGAATATTTAAATATGAATAATATTATGCTCAATACTTTTAGTTACAACAGAAGAGCTATAAAATGTTACGAAAAAGCTGGTTTTAAAGAATTCGGTAGAAGAAAACAAGCAAAATATTACAAAAACCAAAGATATGATATATTATACATGGAGATTTTGAGAGAAGATGTTTTTAATTCCTTTAAGAATTTATAACCCCAAGCGCAACGGAGGCTAATTTTGATTGAGCATTATCTGCCCGAGAAACCAACACTACCGGAACTTTAGCCCCAATTATTATTCCTGCAATATTTCCATTAGCCATATAAACAGCTGCTTTTCCCAAAAAGTTTCCTGAATGTATATCTGGAACCAATAAAATATCAGCTTTTCCTGCCACAGGACTTTTTATTTCTTTTATTGATGCAGCTTCTTCATTTATCGCATTATCAAGTGCTAAGGGCCCATCCACTATGCAATCCTTTATTTGCCCTCTTTTATTCATTTGAGTTAATATTGCAGCATCCTCTGTTTCAGGCATATCAGGATTAACGACTTCCACCGCACCCAAAACTGCAACCTTAGGAATTTCAATGTCGAGACTATTCGCAACTTTAAGTGCATTGTTTATAATTTGTACCTTCTGATTCAAATCAGGTTTTATAACCATTCCACCGTCTGTAATTATAATCAATCTATTTAAATTTTGTATATCTAAAACAGCAACATGCGAAAGTAAATTTTCATTTCTTAAACCCCATTCTTTATTTAAAATTGCTTTTAAAAGTTCAGAGGTTTTTATTTTACCTTTCATAATAAGATCTGCAGCTCCACTTGAAACAAGTCTTACTCCTATTTGTGCTGCTTGTTGAGAATTTTCTGCCTCTATAATGTCAAAGTCTTTATTTACAATTTTTAAATTATTTTGTATTTTTTCTTTATTGCCAATAAGAACGGGGCTAATAATCCCTTCTTCATAAGCATATGAAATAGCTTTGACAGCTTCAATATCTTCCGCTCCAATTAGAACAAGATTTTTCTTTTTCATGATTTTAGCCTTTTTAATGAGTTCTTTAAAGTTTCTCATACATTCAATCTCCTTAGAAAAAGCTATTTACTATGAATTTCTTTAGCTTCTTCGCTAAGTGTAACTAAAGAGAAAGGGCTCTGCCTTTGACCCAACTTTAAATTTAAAGGTTTTTTAAGAAAACCTCATTTCTAAAGTCGCTACAAAACTATATGCACTTTGATGTTAATAATTTTCGTTAGTAGCTTCCTCTATTATTGGTTTCTTCCAATTACCTAATTCTAAGAAAGCTAAAGCCAATAACATTGCTGCAAAATTACTTATAATCATAGCTATAAAAACACCTATATACCCATGAGTCTTTGAAAAGAAGACAACCAACGGGATTCTTATTCCCCACAGCCTAATTATATCTATTATAGTTGATTGAATAGTGTGCCCTGTTCCTCTTAATGCTCCCAAAAAAACCGATACAAGAGAAAAGAAGGGAAGTGAAAAAGAGACATATCTAAAAAATTCTTCTCCAACTTTAATTACTTCAGGATCATTTATAAAAAATTGAGTAATGTTTCTTCCAAACAAAAACATCATCATTGAAGCACTTCCCACAACTATAAATGTAGCAAGAGATGCTTTTTTTACAGATTCATTTGCTTTATCTGGCATATGAGCACCAACAAACTGTCCCACCATAGTTGCAAGAGCTAACGACATTCCACCAGCAAACATGGTTATTAAGTTATTCAACCTGTTCCCTATTCCATATCCACTGATAACAGTTTCTCCGAACTGAGCAATTACTCCCATAATAATAGCAAATCCAACAGCAGTAAAAGATTCGCCAATTGAAGAAGGTAATCCTACAGTTAATACCTTTTTTATGATTTTTTTATCAGGAAAAAAGTCTTTTATGTGAACTTTAAACCCTTCTTTTCCTTTGAATAAAACATATAAAAATGCGAAAGACATTGTAGCTTGAGAAATCATCGTTGCAAAAGCCGCACCAAAAACACCTAAATCAAGTACAAAGATAAACAATGGATCAAGAATTATATTTAATATCATAGAAATACCATTAAACTTTAAAGATATAATAGAATTTCCCCAACCTCTAAAAATACCCGCAACGGTTTGCATTAAAAAAGTAAAAGGAAGCCCTATTGCCATTAATTTTAAATAAACACTACTAAGCTCAAGTATTTCTCCCTGCAGATTCAATAAAGATAATAAAGGTTTATTAAAAATTAAAATTACAACCATTAGAGCAAGAGAAATCAAAACCATAACTAATAAAGTCTGAGCAGCGGATTTTTCCGCTTTTCGTTTATCTCCATATCCTGTATATTGTGCAACCAAAGAATTTCCTGCATAGGAAAAACCTGTTGAAAAAGACACAAATACAAAAATTAGAGGCCATACTACTGTTGGTACAGATAATTCGATAGCTCCTAATTTTCCCAAAAAGAAAGCGTCTGTAATATTATAAATCGCATGTATAATATTACCAAGAATTATTGGCCATGCCAAAGTAAATAATCCTTTCCATATTGACGTATTAAAAAGATCGACTTTTACACTTTCTTTTCCCTTCAACTTATCTTCACCTTTTTCTTCGACAAAATTAATTTGGTTTCCTTACTAATATCTTATCAAAAAAAATGATTTTCAATGTTAAAAAAAAGAAAAATATATTAATTTTAATCGGTATATTAAATTAATATATAGTATATTTTTTAGAATGAGATAAAGAAGACCTCTCTTCTCCTCCACCCTGACGTCATTATAAAAATTCAAGATACTATTTTAGAAATTATTGGTTTTTTACTTCTATTAATTTTAAGCCTATTCTTTTTCTTATTTTATCTATACTTATAATTTCAACTTCGACTATATCATTTATTTCGAGAACTTCGGATGGATGGTTAACAAATTTTTCTGATAAATTGGATTTATGTATAAGTCCATTTTCTTTTATTCCTAAATCCACAAAAGCTCCAAAATCAGTTATATTAGTTACTTTACCAGATAATCTCATTCCTTCTTTCAAATCTTCAAATTTCAAAATATCATCCATTAATTGTGGCTGTGGCATTTCATCTCTTGGATCTCTTCCCGGTTTTTGTATCTCCATTAGTATATCTTTGAGAGTATATTCTCCGACATCTAACTTTTTAGAAACTTCTTGGATTTTTTCTTGGTTGTTCAATAACTTAACAACTTCGTTCTTTAATGATTGCAACTTCTCTTTATCTTTTATGTCTTCTATCTTATATCCAAGCATATTAATCAAATTTTCAGCAACTTGATAACTTTCTGGATGAATCCCTGTCATTTCAAGAGGATTTTCACCCTCCACTATTCTTAAAAATCCTGCTGCTTGTTCAAAACTCTTTTCTCCAAAACCTTTAACTTTTAGGAGATCTTTCCTTTCTTTATAAGGACCATTTTCTTCTCGATATTTAATTATCTTTTGAGCTATAGTAGGAGTAATTCCAGAAACATGCTCAAGTAAAGCATAAGAAGCTGTATTTAAATTAACTCCAACACTGTTTACAACACTTTCCACCACAGCGTTAAGCTTTTCTTTCAATTTTTTCTGGTTCACATCGTGCTGATATTGCCCCACACCAAGAGATTTTGGATCTATTTTGACAAGCTCTGCAAGTGGATCTTGAACTCTTCTACCCAAACTGATAGCTCCCCTTACGGTTACGTCTTGATCGGGGAATTCTTCTTTCGCAAGTTTTGAGGCAGAGTATACTGAAGCTCCTGCTTCATTTACAAAAATATATTTTATTTTTAAATCATTTTTCTTAATTACATCTACTATAAATTGTTGAGTTTCACGTGAAGCTGTACCGTTTCCTATCGCAATTAAATTAAGTTTATGGTTATCAATCATTTTTAAAACTATTTTTTCCGCTCCTTCCACATCGTTTTGAGGAGGAACAGGATATATCGTATTATATTCAAGAAATTTCCCAAATTCATCCAAAGCAACGACTTTACAACCTGTTCTAAAACCCGGATCTATCGCAAGTATGCGTTTATTTTTTAAAGGGGGAGTTAAAAGCAACTGTCTCAAGTTTTTAGCAAAAAGCTCTATCGCATCCTCTTCGGCCTTTAAAGTGAGATTTTGCCTGATCTCTCTTTCTATTGATGGAGCTAACATATTCTTAAATCCGTAATCTAACCCTGCCAAGATTATTTCATCACAAATTTCATTGTTCGTTCTAAAATCTTGTTTTATTTTTTCAAGCCATAAATCGTTTATAACTAATTTAACGTTTAATATACCTTCTTTGTCTCCTCTATTTATCGCTAAAACTCTATAATTGGGTATTTTTGCAATTTCTTGCTTAAATTCATGGTATACATCGTATTTGGTAGGAACTTCTAAGAAATCTTTTTTCTTTTCGGTTTTAATAACACCATACTTTTCATAGTATTTTCTTAAACTTTCTCTATTTTCTTTATTATGAGCAAAATACTGTCCAATAATATAGGAAATACCTTCTGTAACTTTTTGTATTGTTTCATATCCTTCTGTAATAAATTCTTTGAACTCTTCTAAACTCTTTAAATTGCCGATAAGTACTTTGTTAGCAGCCGACTCCAATCCAGCTTCTATAGCTTTATCAGCGTTGGTCTTTTTTCTTTTCTTATAAGGAAGGTATAAATCTTCTAATTCAGTCATCTTTTTAGAATTAAGGATTTTTTCTTTCAATTCTTGTGTAAGTTTACCTTGTTCTTCTATACTTCTTAATACTGTATTCTTGTAATCTTCCAAGTTCTTATAATAATTATACAATTCTTCTATTTTTCTGATCTTTTCTTCGTCTAAATTACCGGTTCTTTCTTTTCTATAACGACTTATAAATGGAATTGTATTCCCATTATTTAAAAGTTCTACTGTATTTTCAACTTGAAATTTGTTAATATTAAGTTCTTCTGATATCGTAGTTATTATTTCCAATGCTGATCCTCCAAAATAATTAATTTTTATTGTCTTTAGAAATTCTGAAACTTAAGTTTGCCAAATCTTAGAACTCGTTACCTGTGACTGTTTTATGCCACAAACAGGGCAGTTTAACCAGTATAAATTAAAAGCCTCATTTTACAAAACGCTTCATTTCTAAAATCCTTATTTTATAATGCTATTGATTCTCCACTTCTTATATTACATAGAAAAATACAGAAAAAAAGTGACATATACTACCTGCCAAAACTATTAAATGCCAAAGAGCATGATGGTATGGAATTTTTCTCCAAATATAAAATATTGTGCCTAAGGTATATAAAATCCCTCCCGCTACTAACCAAAAAATACCCCACGGATCTAAGTTAGCAATCAAAGGTTCCATAGCAAAAACAACCAACCAACCCATAGCAATATATAAAAATGTTGATAAAATTCTAAACTTCTTAACAAAAAAGATTTTGAACACTATACCAACTGCAGCAAGTGCCCATACAATAGAAAATAAAATCCAGCCCAATTTATCTTTCAATATTATTAAAGTAAAGGGTGTATAAGTTCCCGCTATCAATATATAAATAGCACAATGATCAAAAATTTCGAATAAATCTTTTAATTTTTGATTTTGAAAGCTATGATATAAAGTTGAAGATAAATATAGAATAATAAGAGATGAACCGTAGATAATCGAACTCATAATGCTCCAAGGTTTTTTGTTAATAGCAGAAAATACAATTAATAAAACCAAAGCTATTATACTTAATAAAGCTCCTATCCCATGTATAACCGCATTAGCTACTTCTTCACCTATTGTAAAATCTTCTACATTATCTAAATCTTTCACAGATATACTCCTTCCGTTTTAATAATAAAACTCAAGAAAATATTACATGATTATTTTTTTGATTTGTTATTTTTTGTTTTTTCTTTCTTCTTTTTCGTCTTTACCTTTATTTTTGCTTCGGGAAATTCTTTCGCAAATATTTTCAGCTCATCTTCTTCGTATGGAACAAAATCTACTTCGGCTCTAATTTTATCGGTTCTAACTACCATAGCTTGTATTTTATCTCCTATTCTATATGTTTTTCCTGTCCTTTCGCCTATCAGTGAATTAGTTTTCTCATCATAATTGTAATGATCATCTCTAAGTTCTGATATATGAATCAATCCACTTATCATTTTTACAGGTATTTCGACAAATAACCCAAACTTTGTAACACCCGTTATATAAACTTCAAAAACATCTCCTTTGTGACGCGAGATATACTCTACCTTTTTCATATCTATTAAATCCCATTCAGCTTGATCCGCTATTCTTTCCCTTTCTGATGAATGTTTGGCTATCTTTGGAAGCAACTCTGAATACTGTTCAATTTGCTTCTGAGTTAGATTTCCCTTATGTTTTATAAATTCTTTTAATAATCTATGAACTACGAGATCTGGATACCTTCTTATAGGCGAAGTAAAATGAGTATAAGATTCAGAAGCAAGTCCAAAATGTCCAATATTTTCTTCAGAATATATAGCCCTTTTCATAGATCTTACAAGCATCATTTGAATATTTTTACTTAAAGGATGATTTTTTGTTTTATCCAATATATCTTGTAAAACTTTTGGGTTTATATTTTGAGTTAAATTAACTTTTATTCCCAACATATCGAGATAATTCTGCAACTGCAATAAAATATCTGCATCAGGATATTCGTGAATTCTGTATATAAAAGGTAATTCTTTTACGTCAAAGTATGAAGCTACTGTCTCATTGGCAAGTACCATAAATTCTTCAATCATCTTTTCAGAAATTCCTCTTTCAACAGGAAATATATCTTTTACATAACCTTTTTCATCAAACTCGAAATAAACTTCATTGCTTTCAATGTCTATTATAGATCCCCTTTCAACTCTTTTATTCCTAAGAATATCCATTAAATCTTTCATCATTTCAAGATCTTCCCTTAAAAAGCCTATTTCATCTTCGATTTCTTTTGATGGATTTTCAGACAAAAGATCATTTACTTTATTATAAGTCAACCGTTTTTTGCTTCTAATGACTCCATTATAGATTTTAGAATCAACTAAATTACCGTATTTATCTATTTCCATTATCAAAGACATTGTTAATCTGTCTTCACCTTCAACTAAGGAACAGATTTCGTTGGATAACTTAAAATGAAGCATTGGAATCACTGTATCAATTAAATAAACACTTGTTCCCCTGTTGAATGCTTCTTTATCAATTTCACTATTTTCTTTTACGTAGTGTGAGACATCAGCTATATGAACTCCAAGTAAATAATTCCCGTTTTTTAATTTTTTGATTCCAACAGCATCATCAAAGTCTTTAGCAGTATCACCATCAATAGTGAATATAGTTTCCTTTCTAAAGTCTTTTCTTCCTACCATGTCTTGTGGATAGACTTTTTCGGGGATCTTTTTTGCTTCTTCTAAAACTTCTTTCGAGAAATAGTTTGGTTCTGGTAGCTCATGTTTGAAAATAACTAAAGGAAGATCTATCGCGGGATCTTCTTTATCTCCCAACACATCTACTATTTCTACCTCAGGATTTTTAGTCGGAGACAGATATTTTATTATCTTCGCTCTTACTATCTGACCAGTTTTTGCTTGACCAATATTTTCGGGAGATACATAAAAATCTGTATTTATTTTTCCATCTATTGGTATAACAAAACCAAAAATCCCTTTTCTTTCGAATTCTCCAACAATGTACTTTAAGCCTCTTTTTAATATTTTGACTACTTTACCTTCTGGCAAGTTTCTCCATTTCCCTATAATTTCAACTAATACTACATCTTTATGAATGCTTATCCCTGAGTTCTCTACTTTTACAGCTATCTCGCTTCCATCTTCACACTCGACAAAAGCCATATGCCCACTTTTAGTAAATTCAATAGTACCAACTTTTATATTATTATCGATTTCTCTAAAGCGGCTTTGAGAATCTTTTATTAATTTCCCATCATTTTGAAGTCTTTTTAAAATTTTTCTAACATCGGATTTTTCTCTTTTTGTTTTAGCATTCACTTCATTATAAATTTCTTTTTGTAGCATAGGTTTTTCTTTAATTTTATTCAATATTTTTTGTTCAAAGTTTTTATCGCTCATTATTTTCCCTCTTTATTTTTTGTATATACTCACTTAAAAAATTCTAAAACCTAATTTGCCAACCTTCGTACTTGATACTTCTACCCAAAAGGCAAAGGGCCCCGCTTTGGACTCATTTTAAATTCAACTGCTTATTTTCTGAAAATTTTTATTTTTAAAATTTCTAAATATTTTATAATATCTTTAGAAATTAAAAATGCAAAACTTTTATGCAGAACTCAAATTTATATTATTTTTAATGTCTTAAATCTGGCTCGTAGAATGTTGCTAACTTAGGATTAAATACAAGCTTTACAGTTCCGACTGGTCCGTTTCTTTGCTTACCTATTATTAATTCTGCTTCATGAGGCTCGTTTAATATATTTTTTTCTTCTGTTTCTTTTTTTCTTTTGTAATAAGCATCTCGATACAAAAACATCACAAGATCCGCATCTTGTTCTATAGCTCCTGATTCTCTTAAATCACTCAATCTTGGCCTTTTATCTTCTCTTTGTTCAACGGCACGAGAAAGTTGTGACAAAGCAACTACAGTAATATTTAGTTCTCTGGCTAATAACTTTAATGAGCGTGAAATCTCTGTGATTTCCTGTTGGCGACTTTCGTAATTTCTTGATTTAGAACTCATTAATTGTAAATAATCTATAAAAATGACATCTATGCCATACTCCCTTTTCATTCTTCTGGATTTTGCACGAAGTAATCTCGGGGTTAAATCGGGCTCATCATCAAAAATTAAACGAGATTTTGATAACTCTCCCGCAGCTTGAACTAATTTCTCCCACTCTTCATCAGAAATTTGACCTGTTCTAACTTTTTGTAAATCTACCATCGCTTCTGAACATAAAATTCTGTTGGCTAATTGTTCCTTAGACATTTCGAGACTGAAAATAGCTACGGCAGCATCATGTTTAAGAGCAATTTTGGTAGCCAAATTAGCTGCAAAGGAAGATTTTCCCATTGAAGGTCTTGCCGCAACAATAACAAGTTCTGATCTATGAAACCCCGAAGTTATACGATCTAAAGAGTAGAATCCTGTTGGAATTCCTGTAACTATGTCTCCTTCGCCTCTTTGAACTCGATTTTTTAACTCTTCTATTTGTTCAAAGACTTCATGCATAACATTTGATAATATATCATAGGTTCTTGTTGCTCTCGCTTCCGCAATTGAAAAAATCCTCTTTTCTGCATATTCCAAAACTTCTTGAGCATCTCCAATATTTCTAACAGCATCAACTATTTCCGAAGAAGCGTTTATTAATGCTCGCATCAAAGCTTTCTCTTTTATAATTTGAACGTAATACATAACATTAGCTGTTGTAGGAACTACTTGTGCTAAATAAATAATTCCATCTTCTCCTCCAATTTTCTCTAAAAGATTTAACTCTCTTAACTTTTCAATAACAGATACTGTATCAACAGGATCACCTTTATCAAATAATTCTTCCATGCACTTAAAAATAAGTTTGTTATTTTCATAATAAAAGTCTTCCCATCTTATCTCCTCTATAATATCTGGTAAGACAGTAGGATCTAAAAAAATACTTCCTATAACAGATTCCTCAGCTTCTTTGCTGTTTGGAGGAACAAAAGACGTAATTTCCATACCAAGACACCTCTGTTAAATTATCAAACTTAATAAATAAGACAAAATAAAAATTCCCACACTGATTAAAAGAGCTATTATTCCTTTTCTATCAGTTTTTTTAACTTCTAAATCAGAACTTTTACTACCGCTTCTTATTAGTTTAGCAGATCTCCATAAAAATAATATTGAAATAATAAAAATAATTACTGCAATGACAAAAAGGGTGTTTATAAAAGCGAACATATTACAAAATCACCTTTTCAACATAAGGACTCGTAAAAGCTTTTAAAACCGAAGAATATCCAAGCTTAAATCTAATCTTATCTCCAACTTTGTAACTAATTGTAGACTCTGTAAGGTCTACAATGGCATGATCGCTACTTGCATGTAATATTTCGATATTTTCGTCGTCTAATGGCATAATTGAAGAAGGAGAAATATCTTGTTCTCCAACGGCCAAAATAGCCTTTAGTCTTTTACCTTTGTCTTCAAACTGTGGTTTACGTCCAAAAGCATCATAACCTATAGCCCCTTTTGGTATCGAAGGTTTTTCCTTTAATTCTATAATTTCTGCCTCTAAAATTATTGTATCTTGTCTTGTTCCAGGCACTTCTCTATTGTTTGTAGCATCTGTTCCACAAATAATTGATTCTCCCAACCTAAATTGATTTATACCTTCAGGCAAACTTTTATTTTCTATCAAAGGAAGTGCTGCAGTATTTCCACCAGAAACTATATACAAAGAATTCCCAAATTGTTCTTCTATTTTTATTTTAATATTTATCAATTCAGTCATATTATCTTTATCAGGAATAACCCCGCCAAAGCACCCTAAATTCGTTCCTATTCCCACAACGTCTATGCCTTTTATTCTCATTGCTTTAGAGATTTCATCTATCGCATCTTCAAGCCAGACTCCTTCTCTTAGATCACCCAAGTCTACCATATATATAACTTTTGAAATTTTATCAAAATTTTTAGATGCTTCGCCTAATTTATCTGCAACTTTCAATTCACTGATTAATGTATAATCAGCGTATTTTACAACATCATCAATTTCAGAAATCATAGGTATTCTTAATAGCATAAAAGGTCCGTTTATTCCAAAATTTTTCATATTCTTTATATTCTGAATTCTTGAATCTCCTATTATGTTAATACCAGAACTTTTAAGAATCTGAGCGACATAAGGTTCTCCACACGTTACTTTAGTAACCCCCACTATTTCAACCTTTGATTTTTCACATAAACTTTTTAAATATTTAGCATTTTCATAAATTCTATCAAGATAAATATAAATTTTTGGATACAAAAAATCTCTCTCCTTTTAATCAATATTTTTACTCACTTTAGAAATTTTAAAACTTAGTTTTTTCAAAAATCTCTTCATTATTCTAATTTGGATAATTTTCTAATTGCGTAATCAAGTTTAATTATTTTATGCATACAAATTTTCAATTTTGTTTTATTAAAGTCAACCATGTAAGCTTTTTCTACATATTTTCGTTATCTGTAAAGGAAAGGGAGCTTCTCTTTCTTTTTATTATACCAAACTCGCCGAATCATATTCTTCAGTAAAAATTGCGGGCAAACTTAGCCCGCAATTTTGAATTTTTCAAAATTTTTCAGTAAAAATCACGCTAAAATATCTAAATTGCTTCCTTCATACAGTGCACCAACAGTTCTCACTAACTTCATAGTTATTCCTGTTTGCTTATAAAGCATAAAAGAGGTTAGTTGTTTTATTTCATCTTTAGACATAACAGGAGCATTATTGCTATTATGAGACTGCGAGTTTACAACATTTTGAGTATAATTCTTCAAATACATTGGTTCATAAAGTTGAGATGATACTCCGCTAATCATTTTTATCACCTCTTTATTTTGCTAATAACAAATCTTTTATCTCTTTTTCATCTGCATTACTTTTTTCATATATCTCATTTAATTCATCGTTACTCATTTTACTAATTTTTTCAAGAAGCTCTGGTACTCCTGCATTTTTCCCAGGAACACATCCATCTTTCCCAATTTCACCTTTAACAAATGCTTTTGCAAAACCAGCACATCCTGGAAAACCACAAGAACCACAGTCTATACCGGGTAAAACTGCCCTAATTATTTCTGTTCGAGAATCCTCTTTGACTGCAAATTTCTTGGAGGCAAACGCCAAAAAAGCTCCTGCTACAAAACCTAATATTCCTAACAATAATAGAGAATTCACTATTGTAGACATTTGAGGTACCTCCTATAATTACTCTTCGTTTTTATTATAACATATTTTTGTTTTTTATCTCAAATTTTATTTGAGCAATTTTGTTGCAATTTGATTTATTTTTTTGCTGTCTGCTCTACCTTGAGCTTTTTTTATAGCTGATTTCATGACTTTTCCTAAATCCTTTATTGATTCACCATGTACATCTTCTATTGCCTCGCGAACTATTTTTTCGAGTTCTTCTTCAGAGAGTTCTTGGGGTAAATATGTTTTAATAACTTCTATTTCTTGTTCTTCTTTTTGGACTAAATCATTCCTCTGAGCTTTCTGGTATTGTTCTATGGAATCTTCTCTCATTTTTATTTGTTTCTTAATAACTTGTATGATTTCTTCTTCAGTTAACTCAGACCCTTTTTCAACTTCTTTGTTTTTTATTTCTGCTATTATTGATCTAACTGCGTTCAAGGCAAGTGAATTTTTTTCTTTTAAATATTTTTTTAAATCTTCATTAAGTTTTTCTTTTAACATATTATATAAACACCTCTTTTCTAACATAAATATATTCGCTTTAGAAATTCCAAAATCCTTATTATATGTATTTTTTAGATTCGATTTTTTTTACAAAATACCCTATCAGCTCTAATACTCACTAATTCTTAATTTCTTTACCATTTTCAGTACTTTTACCAAGGAAGGGAAAGAGGGCTGTGCCCTGGACCCATTTTAAATTCAAATGCTCATTTTTAGAAATTTCTCATTTTTAAAGTCCACATTTAATTCTTTTAACTTTTTCGCTACGTGTAACGAAGGAAGGGAAAGAGGGCTGTGCCCTGGACTCATTTTAAATTTAAATCTTATTTTTAGAAAATTATCATTTCTAAAGCAAGTATCATAAATATTTTTTGTAATCTTCTACAGTATCCAAATCTATAACAGTTCCTTCGTCATCAACCTCATAGAAAACTACTCTTTCTGGATGTGAACTCAAAAGAGTTCTAAGACCTCCAGGACCTTTTAAATCATATATATCTTTTATTTGACTTTTATGTACAACTAACGGATGTCCTCTCTTGTTTTTATAAACAGGTGCTAAAATGAGTACTCCTTCCTTAATTGCAAATTTTGCTAATTTATTATACGTCTCAATTGAAATTAAAGGCATATCTCCAAGCGTAAATAGTATATATTGACTATTATTTGGTACATTTTCAATACCTTTCCATACACTTGTTATCATACCTTTTTCATAACTATTATTCAACAAAATCTTAATCCGTGGATCTTTGTAATTTGAAAAGAAGGGAATTATCTGCTCATAATTCCCTCCTAAAACGACTCTAACCTCATCATCTACATAGCAACAATTTAAAACTGCTTTTAATACAGTTTCTAATACAGTACTATTCCTCCACGGAAGTACCTGCTTAGCCGTTCCCATTCTCATGGATTCGCCAGCAGCCAATATTACTGCAGTGAACATAAAAATTCCCTTCCACTTAAAATTTTAGAGCCATATAAAGTAAACTATGAAAATTGCACATAAAACATACACTAACCAATGCACTTCTTTTCCTTTACCTGTGAACAATTTTATTAAAGGATAGGTTATGAAACCTAAAGCTATTCCGTTTGATATGGAATAAGTCAAAGGCATTATTATCATTGCCAAAAAAGCTGGTAAAACTTCTGTAAAATCGCCCCATTTAATACTTTTTATATTGGACAACATCATTACTCCTACAATTATAAGAGCAGGCGCTGTTGCTGCACCGGGAACTATAGCAATAATTGGTTGAAAAAATAAAGAAAGAAAGAATAAAATAGCAACAACTATACCCGTAAGCCCAGTTCTTCCACCTTCTGAAACTCCAGAAGCAGATTCAACGTACGTTGTAACAGTACTTGTTCCAAAAAGAGCTCCTCCGGTTGTAGCAATAGCATCTGCTAAAAGTGCTTTATCAGCCTTTGGAAGAGAACCATCTTCTTTTAAAAATCCTGCTTGTTGACTAACTCCAACCAAAGTTCCGGCAGTATCAAAAAGATCAACAAACAAAAAAGAAATTAAAACTCCGATCATACTTATATTAAACGCAGAAGCAATATCAAGTTTAAACAAAACTTGTGACCAATCTGCCATTCTTGGCAGAGCGACTACTCCCTGAGGAGTTGGAGTTACTCCGTTAAAAAGTCCGATGATTGTTGCAATGATAATTCCTAACAATAATGCTCCTTTAACTCTCAAAGCGTGTAAAACTCCTGTGATTATTAATCCAAGGATTGCAACTAAAGCTGTTCCTGAAAATATGTCCCCCATTTTCACTAGTGTAGCAGGATCCGATACAACGATTCCTGCGTTCTGTAGACCTATGAAAGCTATAAATAAGCCTATACCTGAACTAATACCTGTTTTTAAACCCATTGGAATAGAATTAACTATCATTTGCCTAACAGGAGTAATACTCAATATGATAAATATTATACCTTCTAAGAAAACAATACCTAAAGCCGTCTGCCAAGGCACTCCCATACCAATAACAACAGAGTAAGCAAAAAAAGCATTTAATCCCATACCCGAAGCTAAAGCAAAAGGATAATTCGTTAGTAGAGCCATCATAACTGTTCCAAGAATAGCTCCCGCTATAGTTGCAATAAATACCCCATTAAAAGGCATCCCTGCATCACTTAGTATCGAAGGATTGACAAAAATAATATAAGCCATCGTCATAAAAGTTGTAATACCTGCCAAAACTTCTGTTCTTACGTTGGTACCGTTTTCTTTAAGTTTAAAAGTTCTTTCTAAAAAACCCTCTTTTTTAGAGCTTACTACCTTCGCCATAAACTTAAAACCCCCTTTTGAATTAGTTATTCCAAAACCAATGAAACAAAACAGTTATTATCAACATCATATAATCCTCTACATGTAATCTTTATTTCTGGAATAACCGGTAACCCCATAAAAGCTAAGGTCATAAAAGGACTGGCTAATTCTACTCCTAAGCTATTAACTATACTTTTTAGATTTCGAAGTTTTTCAGAAACAATCGAAATTGGTTCTGTAGATATTAATCCAGCTACAGGCAAAGCAATAAAATCTATGACTTTTCCATTATTAGTAACAACTATTCCACCTTGAAGTGCTTCTATCTTTTCTACAGCTATTTTCATATCAATAGAATTAGTTCCTAAGACGATTATATTATGAGAATCGTGAGCTATGGAACTTGCAATTGCCCCAGACTTTAATCCAAAACCTTTAATTAAACCCAACCCGATGTTGTTTGATCTTTTGAATCTTTCAACCACAGCTATTTTATTTATATTATATCTTGTGAACTCACTTTCTTCAAAATCATCTGGCAATGTAAATACTTCCATTTTTGTAACGATTTTATCTTTCTGTAAGGTCATAATTCTAAACTTTTTACCCTTTGGAATTTTAAACACTTCTTCTTTTAATTGTACAATATTTACAGAATGAAATATCTTTTCTGGCTTTTCTAAGCTATCTAATTGTGTTTCAAATAAAAATTGTCCATTTTTTGCAACTAACTTTCCATCTTTATAAACTTGTTTAATATTCAAATCTTTTAAATCATCTATTACAAGCAAATCGGCTTTATAGCCCGGAGCTAAAGCCCCAAGTTTATTCAATCCTAAAGCTCTTGCAGCATTTATCGTAGCAAGTTTAATTGCTTTAATCGGATTCATCCCCAATTTTATTGCTTTCTTAACTATAAAATTAATATGGCCTTCATTTATTAAGTCTTCTGGATGTCTATCATCTGTAGCAAAAAGAAAATATGACGCATTTTTATCGTTAATAGCTGGCAGTAAACTTTCAAGGTCTCGTGTAACTGAACCTTCCCTAACCATTACAAACATTCCCTTTGATACCTTTTCCAAAGCTTCATGAGACGTTGTTGTTTCGTGGTCGGCTTTTATCCCAGCTAATAGATAAGCATTCAAAGCTTCCCCTGTCAAGTTCGGTGCATGTCCATCGATAAAATAATCTTTCATAACCTCTAATTTATCCCAAATATATTTACGACCACTGATTACACCTTTGTAATCCATGACTTCTCCAAGGCCAAAAAAAGTATTTTCAGTAATCAATTGTTTAATTTTTTCGGCATCCAATATAGCTCCACCTGCATCAAAAGGTGTTACGGGTACACAGGAAGGAACCATTAAGTTAAAATTCCACGGTAATTTATTCCCTAATTTCAAAAAATATTCTATACCTGTTTCTCCTGCTACATTTGCAATTTCATGAGGATCTGCAACTATTGTTAAAGTTCCAAGAGGAATAACAACCTTAGCAAATTCTTCTATGCTAACCATAGCGCTTTCTAAATGAAGGTGCGCATCTATAAAAGCTGGAGATATATATTGCCCTTTAAGATCTATTTCTTTTTTGCCCGAGTAATTACCAAAACCTACAATTACACCTTTAGAAACCGCTAAGTCTTTTAATATAATTTCTTCATTGAACACATCCATTATTTTACCATTTTTAAAAACCAAATCTGCTTTTTCTTTTCCTAAGGCAACTGGCAATATATTCTTATTAGACATACGAAAAATCTCCTTTCACAGAGTAAGCGCATTGAAGTTACATCTTGTCACACAAAGACCACAACCGGAACACTTCTGATCATAAATTCTCACACTATGGACATTTTTCTCTAAATGAATGGCATCATACATGCAACTTCTTATACACAACCCACACTCAGTACAGTTTTCATCCTTAATATTAGGAATTATAATATCAAAATTCGGTTCCTTTTTGCTACTTTTTTGAGCGATTCCTCTTATATCGTTTAAAGAGTTGTATCCATGATCATTCAAATATTTTTCGATTTCATTAGCAATCTTTTCATAAATTTTTGACCCGTTTAATATAGCAGCGGTACAAACTTGGACAGCTTGAGCGCCTGCCATAATCATTTTAATTGCTTCTTTACCAGTTGTTATACCTCCAACACCTATTACGGGAATATTAACAGATCTTACTGCTTCAAAAACTGATCTCAAAGCTAAAGGAAAGATAGCTTGTCCTGAAAGCCAACCATACCCATTTTCACTGCCAAGCAAAGGTTTACCAGTGTCTAAATTAATATCCAACGTAGGTCCAAATGAATTTATTAATACTATACCATCGACACCTGCCTTTTCAGCTTCTTTAGAAAATGTTGGTATGTCTACCTGAGGGCTCAATTTCACCATAACTGGAAGGTTAGTTGATCCTTTAGCTGCCTTTATACTTTCAATCATTGGAGTTGGATCGTTTCCAAGATAATGAGTCGATAGTTCGAAAGCATTAGCAAATTTCTCTACCTTTGGAATAATTTCTTTAATTTGATCTGCTGTATATCCCACCCCAATTATTATTGGTAACCCTGTTTCAACGACTTTTGGATACTCTTGGTTTATCCATTGTTCAAGAGATAATTCAGACCACAACTCTGCGTTCATAAAACCACTTTTAACTTGAGCCATGTTAGGTTTTGGTACCTTTGCCGCAGTTACAGAAACTGTTTTTGTAACAATAGCTCCAGCTCCACCTTCTTTAGCTTTATGTGCAGATTCTCCATCCTTTACCGGAGGACCAGCTGCTGGCATAACAGGATTTTTGAGTAACATTGAGAACAAATTTACTGAAATATCAGCCATACAAGATCACCCCTTAAAAATAAACGATATTAATAACGTTTTCGTTTTTTGATAAATTACCTCTCTATTTTCTTGTGTAACCCTTAGTATTTCAACATCTTTTCTATTTCTTATCCGATCTAAAAACTCGTTTGATTCGTCTTTTATAACCCCTAATACAACTTTGTCATCTGATAAAACTTCTTCAATCTTTTTTTGAAAATCATAAGCTTTCAGTTCAAATCTTCCCAATTCATCCATTATGACAATATCTCTGTCTTCTAAATTAGAAAGAAAATTAACTCCTAATTTATTAAATACTTCAATATTTATTTCCCATTTTGAATTAATATCTTTCCTAAAAGCAAACCTATTAATTTCTGATTTTAACGAATTAAAACTTTTATTTATTTGACTTACTTCCACAAGATAAAAAGAAGTCCAAGCATTTTTATCCCCATCTCTAATTACCTCAAAACCACCTATTTTAAGGTTTAATTCTGAGACTAACTTGTTAATAATTTTGGATTTTCCAACACCTGGTTTACCTGTTAAAAAAATATTCTTTTTATACATCTACACGCCCTTTTTCTTTCAAGGCCTTTAATATCTTTTCTGGAGTAATTGGAAGTTCGTAAAATCGTACTCCTATCGCATTATATATTGCATCAGCAACAGCGGGAGAAGCGGCAATAATTGTAGGCTCTCCCACACCTTTTGCTCCAAACGGACCTATAGCGTCTTCGTTCTCTACCAATATCGAATGAAAATTTGGAATGTCCATGGAAGTTGGGACCAAATATCCCGTCATATTAGGATTTAAAGTAATTCCATTTTTAATAACTTGTTCTTCCATCAATGCCATACCTATTCCCTGAACAGTTCCTCCTTCAATTTGGCCTTCTACATTAACAGGATTTATAGCTTTACCACAATCTAATGCTGTATAAACATCTTTTACCTCAACGATTCCCGTATCAGTATCTACTTCAACATCTATAATCTGAGTCATAAAAGTATAAGCCACATAAACTTTTTCTGCTTGACCATTTTCAGCATCAGGAGGATAAGTTATTGGAAAATATGTTCCTTCTCCGTATAACTTTTCTCCTTTTTTTTCAACGATAGTTTTTAAATCCCAAAAAGTTAACGATCTTTCTGGATTATCATTGAGAAAAACTTTACCATCTTTAACAGTTAACTCGGGATAATTACTTCCAAATTCTAAACTTGCATAATAATAAATTTTTCCTAATAAATCTTCACAAGCTTGCTTGACCGCATTACCCGTAAAAGTAGTTTGACGAGTTGCTGATGTTGAGCCAGAGTTTTTTGTCTCATGAGTATCTCCTTGAATTATTTTCACTGTGCTTATAGGAACAGAAAGTATTTGAGCAGTTATTTGACTTAAAACAGTCAAGACTCCTTGTCCTACATCTGCAGCTGCAGTTCGTACTAAAACTGTTTTATCTTCTTTCAATTCAATTGTTGCGTGCGAATAATCCGGAAATCCCTCTCCATATCCATAACCAAACATTATTGTAGCCATGCCTCTACCTTTTTTCTTCATAGTTAACACCTTCTTTTCCTATCGCAAGCTTTACCGCTTCTTCAATTGTTTTAATAACGTTTACACTCTGCGTAAGCTTTTGACCATTGGGTGTTGTAGAACCAACTGTATAAGCATTTTTCAATCTCAATTCAATAGGACTCATCTTCAATTTTTCTGCCAAAATATTCATTTGAGACTCATATGCAAATGCCATTTGTGTTGTTCCAAATCCCCTCATAGCTCCCGCATATGTATTGTTCGTATAAACCGCATAAGATACCCCTTTTACATTGGGTACATTATATGGGCCTGTACAATGATACATTCCTTTATGAACAACTGCGGGACCACTTGAAGCATATGCTCCTGTGTCCCCAACGACTTCAACTTGCCACGCCTTAAGAATACCGTTTTTAGTAGCTCCTGTCTTGGCCTTTATATACAAAGGATGTCTTTTCGATTGAGCAATCATGGATTCTTCTCGTGTATAAGTCAATTTTACAGGATGCTTTGTAGAGATTGCTGCTAAAGCCAAATGAATATGAACAGAAATATCTTCTTTTCTACCAAAAGCACCTCCTATAATAGGTTGAATTATTCTTATTTTCTCCTTCGGTAGATTTAAAGCTTGTGCTATATCAGCTTGTGTATCATGTAACCACTGTGTTGCAGCCCATATAGTAATTACTCCGGTTTTTTCGTCATATGTTGCAACACCTGATTCTACTTGTAAAGGTAATTGATCAACATGTTGTGTCTTATATTCTCTTTCAATTATTACTTCTGATTCTTCAAATCCTTTTTTAATATCTCCCTTGTCTAAATAATGAGTAACTAGTATATTTCCTTTTTCATGAATCTTGGGAGCACCTTCTTGCATGGCCCTAAAAGGATCTGTAATCACTTCTAACTCTTTAATTTCAACGTTTATTAAATTAATAGCTTGAGTCGCTACTTCTTTGCTTTTAGCTACAACAATTGCAATCGCATCTCCCATAAACCTTGTTTTTTCACCTATACCAACCAAAACTGGTTGATCTTTTATTATCAATCCAAATTTTTTCAAGTTTGGAAAATCTTTTGCAGTGATTATTTTAACCACACCCGATAAAGATTCAGCCTTATTTGTATCTATTTTTTGTATGTAAGCATGCGGATGAGGAGCTCTTTTTATCTTCACATACAACATATCTTCAAAATATATATCATCAGGATAAATAGCGTTTCCTACTACTTTATCCTTAGCATCTACTTTAAACACATTTTCTCCAATATATTTATTCGGCTTCAACTTCTTCACCTCTTTTCGTTTCAAGAAACTTCCTTGAAGCTAATTTGACCGCATCGATAATTTTTTTATAACCAGTACACCTACATATATTTCCAGATAAGCCCCTTTTTATTTCTTCTTCTGTAGGATTTGGATTTTCATCCAAAAGTTTTTTAGTTGCTAAAATAAAACCAGGCGTGCAGAACCCACATTGTACTGCTCCTGTTTCTATAAAAGCTACCTGCACAGGGTGCATTTCATCATCTTTTACTAACCCTTCAATTGTAATTATGTCGGCTCCTTCTGCTTGATATGCTAAAACTAAGCAAGAAGTTACTAATTTATCGTTCATTATAACTGTACAAGCCCCGCATTCTCCTTTTCCGCAACCTTCTTTTGTTCCTGTTAACTTTAAATCGTCTCTAATCACATCTAAAAGTCGGGTAGTCGAATTAACGTCGCACGTTCTTTCTTCTCCATTTATTGTGAATTTTATCTTCAATCTACCCTCACCATCCTTTCTATTTCCTTTAATGAACTAATAGTAAGATTTTTAGCAACATCTTTCCGATATTCCTTTGTACCTCTTATATCATCTATCGGAGAGATACTTTTTGAAACAACATTGGCCAATTCTTCATAGTTCAATTCTTCCATTTTCTTTCCTACCATTAAACTGTTAAACTCTTCTACTTCAAAAGGAGTAGGCGCAACCGAACCAAGACAACATTTTGCTTTTTCTATCAATCCTTTGTCATTTAAAGAAATCACTAAAGCAAGAGTTATACTCGAAATAATTAGAGCTTTTCTTTTACCAACTTTAATCCATTTACCATATGTATTCTTTGAAAGAATAGGGATAACAATTTTTGTAACCAATTCGTCTTTTCTCAAAACATTCTTTTTGGGTCCAACAAAAAACTCTTTTGCTCTAACTCTCCTATCTCCGTCAGTCGAAGTTAATACAAAATACGCGTCATATGCCATTAATGGAGCTAATAAATCTCCGGCCGGCGAAGAAGTAACTATGTTTCCACCAATAGTTCCCATGTTTCTTATTTGTGGGGATCCTATATCCCATGCTGCTTGTCTAAGAACAGGAAAATATCTTTGAATAATCTCAGATTTTTCGAGTTCATCATGTGTAACAAGTGCCCCAATTTCTACTTTTTGATCTCTTATCTCAATCTTTTTCAATTCTTCAATATTTTTTAGATCTAACCATCTCTCAATTTTATACATACGACCGAAATAATCTACTAAAACATCTGTTCCACCTGCAATTACTTTAACAGCAGGAGCATAACGTTCTAATAATTCAACAGCTTCTTTTAAAGACATGGGTGCAAAATAATCTTTAAAATCAGAATCTTTCCCAGAAATTTCTTGCTTGTTGTATGGTTCTGCGTTTAATTCTTTCATAGTCTAAAATTGTCACCTCCTTGTTATCCATAAGAATCTTCCCATCGACCATGACCGTCGAAACCATTCCCCCATTCATACCAAAAAGAATATGTGAGTAAATGTTGTCCTTTTCTATAGGTGTAGGAGGAAAATAATCTACAATTATTAAGTCCGCTGGAAATCCTTCTTTCAACATTCCAACATTTATACCCAAAAGTTCTGAGGCAATTTTTTTATTATTTACAAAAACCATTCTGTAGACTTCATTTCCTCCAGCTTGAGGATCCTTCAATTCGTGTTTTTGTAGCAAATTAGCCACTTTTAAACTTTCAAACATGTCATGAGTATATCCATCTGTTCCTAAACCAACTAATATACCAGATTCAAACAATTGTTTTAATGGTGCTGTTCCCACAGCGTTATTCATATTTGATTCAGGATTGTGTATCAAATATGCTTCACTCTCTTTTAATAAAGGAATTTCTTCACTTTGTATGTGTACTCCATGAACTGCCAACGTATGAGGTCTCAAAATATTAAACTTCTTTAATCTATCAATTACACCTATGTATCCTCTTTGCACACTATCCTGCCAATCTTCTATTCCTTCTGCTACATGTACATGTAAAGGAACATTTAGGTGATCTGCTAAATCAGCAGCTTTTTTTAAGGTTTCGTCTTCGAGCGTAAAAGACGCATGGAGTCCAATTAACCCTTTTATTTTTTCTAAATTGGAATTTTTTAATTTTTCTATAAACCTTTCATTTTCTTTTAAAGCTGCTTCACCTTTTTTTCTACCATGTCTGTCAGAAACTTCAAAAGATAAATTAGCTCTTATGCCGCTTTCAATAACAGCATCAGTTATTATATCCAAACTTCCTTCTATGAAGTTAAAACTTGCATGGTGATCAAAAATCGTTGTAACTCCATTCTTTATACATTCAATTAGAGCATATATAGCACTATAGTAGATATCTTCTTCATTTAAAGTTTCATCGAGTCTCCACCATAACTTTTCCAAGATTTCTAAAAAATTTCTTGGAGGTTGATTAGTTTTCAAATCCATTCCTCTAGCAAAAGTACTATATAAATGTGTATGCGTATTTATTAATCCTGGCATTACAACTTTATTTTTCGCATCTTTAAAAGAAGCTTGCGGATATTTTTCTCTCATTTTTTCAGTTTTTCCTATTTCTTTTATTGTTTTACCTTCTATAACAACTGCCGCTTCATTAAAGATATTCATGTCTTCATCAAAACTTAAAATTTTAGCATTCCCTATTATGAGCATTGTCTACCCCCTACTCCTTTTTCTACAATTCGAACATAGCTTTAGAAATTCTATTGGCATTTTCTATTATCTTTTTTTCATCAACTTTAACTAACTGTCCTTCTCTTACAACAATCTCTCCATTAACTATTGTCATATCAACAATCTGTGTATCCCCTGTGTTTATAATTAAAGAAACAGGATCATATAATCCACCTGCGTAGCCTAATTTCTCAAAATCTATTAAAAACATATCGGCTGCTTTCCCTTCTTCTAAGCTCCCTACTTCTGGTTGGTTCAGAACTTCACTTCCACCTCGAGTTGCTATAGAAAAAACATCCTTAGCTGTCATAGCTTTTATTCCATATATCAAGCGACTCATTAAAAACGCAGCTTTCATTTCCAATATCATATTAGACGAATCGTTACTCGCACTTCCGTCAACTGCAAGGCTGACCTTTACACCCTTTTCAAGCATATATGGAACGTTGGCACCACCCGAAGCTAACTTCTGATTTGATACAGGACAATGTGCAATCCCTGTCTTGGTTCTTGCCAATCTTTCTATTTCTTCATGAGTAAAATGAACACCATGTGCATACCAAACATCGTTTCCTATCCATTCTAAACTTTCCATATATTCGAGCGGTCTCATCCCAAATTTTTCAAGGCAAAATTCTTCTTCATCTTTAGTTTCGGCAAGATGAGTATGGCTACAGACATTGCATTGTCTTGCTAATTTTATTGATTCTTTTAAAAGTTCTGAAGTAACAGAAAATGGAGAACAGGGAGCTAAAATTACTCGACTCATTGAAAAAGGAGAAGAATCATGAAACTTTTCTATAACTCTTTGAGAATCAGCAAGTATTTCTTTTTCACTTTGAACAACTGAGTCTGGTGGCAATCCGCCATCTTTTTCGCTTAAAGACATACTACCTCGACAACCATGTAATCTTATTCCTATTTCTTTAGCAGCATAAAATTCATTATCAAGCAAATTTGGAGGCTGATTCTTTGGAAAGACGTAATAATGGTCAACGGTGGTAGTACATCCAGTTTTCAATAGTTCTCCCGTCGCTACTAAAGTGCTGTAATACACAGCTTCGGGAGTTAATTTTGACCATATAGGATATAAAAATTTTAACCAATCGAATAGTTCTACATTTTGCACTTGCGGAATATTTCTTGTTAACGTTTGATAAAAATGATGATGAGTATTTATTAAACCAGGATAACATATGTAACTACTTCCATCTATAATCTCATCTATATTCTTATTACTTACATCTATATTTTCATCTATTTTTTCTATCTTATCATCTACAATTAAAATGCTGTACCCTTTTAATATACTACTGTTTTTATCCATAGTAACAATAGTATCTATATTTTTTATCAAAATATTTGACAACTTGAATCACCCTTTCACTTTCTTCGATACACTCTCTATCGCTTGAATTATTTGCTCGTATCCTGTACATCTACAAAGATTTCCTTCTATAGCTGTTTTTATATCCTCTCGAGAGGGATTAGAATTTTTGTCTAAGAGAGCTTTAGCTGACATTAACATTCCTGTGGTACAAAAACCGCATTGTATCGCATGGTAGTCTATAAAAGCTTGCTGAAGGGGATGTAAATTACCTTTATTTTCCAAACTTTCAGTAGTATAAACCTCATACCCATCAATTTGAGCCGTTAAAACCAAACAAGAATTCACTGCTTGTCCGTTCAAAATAACTGTACAAGCTCCACATTCTCCTACATCACAACCTTCTTTCACACTTTTCAAATTCAATTGATCTCTTAATGTATCTAAAAGCCTTTCTTTTGAAGTAACTTCTAAAACTTCTTTTTTACCGTTAACAAATAATGTGACAACTATATTTTTCATAGAAAGGTCCTCCTTAAAAATTCAACAATTCATTCATTGCTTTTTTTAATATTCCACCTAAAGCAGGCTTTTTGTAAGGTGTTGACCATCTTTCTCCTGTAATTGAAATCATCTCTTCTCCTATCTTTTGAGATAAATAATCTAAGTCTAATTGATTCCATGTTTTACCTTCAATTTCTCTTTCTAAATTTTTAAATCTTAATGGATATGGAGTGGCTGATCCAGGCACTATTCTTATATCTTCTATTTTTTTGTTTGCTTCGTCAATTTTTGCTATTAGAGCTAAATTTAACCTTGCTATATTCAATGCTTGTCTTCTTCCAATCTTTTGAAAATTGCCTTTATAACTTTCATCGAGCTTTGGTATTCTTATAGAAGTTATCAATTCATCATCTTTTTTACTTGTTTTGTAAGGACCAACAATAAATTCTTCTATAGGAACAAATCTCTTATCATCCATTGATTTCAATTCCAACTCAGCATTGAGAACCATCAAAGGTGGAACAAGGTCTGCTGCAGGAGAAGCATTGGATATGTTGCCCCCTATTGTGCCTCTATTTCTAATTTGAGGAGAACCGATGGTTTTAGCAGCGATTGCAAGTAATGGAAAGTATTTGTTTATTATAGGAGATTCAATTAACATTGTATGAGTAGTTAAAGGACCTATTTCTACAATATCTTCATACTCTTTTATAAAACGAAGTTCTTCGATATTTGATATATCGATAACATATGAAAATTCCCCTAATCTTGGACTTTCCTTGTGAATATCTACCAATAAATCTGTTCCACCCGCTAAAAGTTTTGAAAGCTTATAATTATGCATATAATTTATAGCTTCTTCTATATTCTTTGCAGATAAAAATTCAAATTCAATCATTTTTTCTTCCTTCCTTTTTTCAAAGAATGCCCTATTAAGACCTTTTCCAAATTTAAAGGTAACGACCGAATCCTTTTGCCGGTTGCTTGAGCAACAGCATTTGCAATAGCAGCGGCTCCAAGTTCTAAGGTTGGTTCTCCTACAGACTTTGCCCCATAAGGTCCATTAGGATCAGGATTTTCCACGATTATAGGAATAATTTCTGGCATATCTTTAGAAGTTGGTATCAAATACTCATCAAAATTAGTACTCTCAATATAACCATCTTCAGTAATCACTTCTTCCATAATACCGTATCCAATTCCCATTACTACCCCACCATAAATTTGACCTAAAACTGTAGCTGGATTTATTGCCCTTCCAACATCATGTGCTGCTACCATTCTAAGAACTTTTATTTCTCCTGTATTTATATCAACTTCCACTTCTGCAATTTGACATCCGTACACATAGGTAAAATAAGGTTTTCCTTGACCTGTTTCTTCATCCCAAGTAATCTCTGGAGACTTATACCATCCATAAGAATACAAAGGCACACCATCATTAACTGCTTCTAAAACAACTTTTTGAAAAGATTTAAATTCTTCGTTGTTGGGAGAATAAACTTTATCGTTTTTAAATTTCATTTCTGAATAGGGAAGATTATACTTTCTTATCAAAAAATCTGACAAACGTTTTTTGAGATTCTTTGCTGCTTCAGAACATGCATTGCCTCCTACCAATGTCGATCTGGAAGCTACCGTTGAACCACTGTCTGGAGAAATCAAAGTATCTACAACCATAAAATTTATTCTATTTATATCTATTCCTAACTCTTCGGCAACAATTTGAGAAAATACGGTTTTCAAACCCTGTCCATTTTCCGCTAAACCACTATACAAAACAACAGTTCCATCTTTTTGGATGTTCAATACTATACCAGCTGCATCCACTGCTTCAGCACCTAAACTGCATCCCCTATAGCTTATAGCCATTCCTATACCTCTTCTTTTATCTCCCTTTTGAGGTTTGGAATATTCCTTATATTTCTCTAAAAAATTTATCTCTTTTACCGCTTTTTCTATAACTTCTTCGAGGCTTACATAATGATTGTCAAGAACCTGACCGCTTGCTGTAACAGAATTGTTGTGAAAGATATTTTTTAATCTTAATTCTATAGGGCTCATACCCAAAATTTCCGCAAGTTCATCCATTAGAGATTCTTGAGCAAATATTACTTGAGGTGAACCGTATCCTCTCATAGCTCCTGTATAGACGTTGTTTGTGTAAAACCCATAGGTATCAGTTTTAACATTTGGAACTTCGTACGGCCCAGTAGCTTGCACAACAGATCTCCATGTAACAAAAGGTGTTTGACACGCATAAGCGCCACTATCTGCGATCGCTTCTATTTCCATAGCCATTAATTTTCCATCTTTTGTTGCACCAACTTTGTACTTCATTCTATAGGGATGTCTTTTATAACTTTCTATAATAGACTCTTCCCTTGAATTTTTTAATTTCACGGGGCGATTTGTCTTCAAAGCTAAAACGGCAGCTCTACAGGCCATGGAAGATATAATTTCATCTTTTCCACCAAAAGAACCACCAATATGATTTTGAATTATTCTAACTTGGTTTAAACCAACCTTTAACACACTCGCGACAGCATTTCTACAGGCAAATGGATTTTGGATAGAACCATATATAGTAACCATAGTATTATTTTCATAAGGTACGGCTATAACTACTTCTGGCTCCAAATAAGAATGCTCAACAAATTGGGTTTGATATTCTCTTTCTATTACTACATCAGAATTTTTAAACCCTTCTTCTATATCACCTTTTCTCAATTTATGATGTATAACTTCGTTATTATTCTTTTCAGGATGTATTGGAGATGATTCTCTTGCTTCTATAGGATCAAAAATCCCTGAAATTTCTTCGTATTCAACGTAAATCTTTTCTATTGCTTTTTGCGCAGCTTCCCATGATTCCGCTGCTACAACTGCTATCCCGTCACCTATATAATAAGTTCTTTCTTTTGCTAAAACCTGTTGATCAGGAACGATTACTCCAAACTCATTGTTTGGAATATCTTTTGATGTAATAATAGCTTTTACTCCAGCTACTTTTTCAGCCTCTTCAAGATTTATCTTAACTATCTTAGCTGAAGGGTACTTACTTCTTAAAACTTTCGCATACAACATATTTGGAAAGTCTAAATCGTCCGCAAATTTTGCTTTTCCAGTAACTTTTTCATATGCATCGATTCGTGGTCGTGGTTTATTAACATTCTCAAAAATTTTTACACACCTCCTTTACGGTCTGCCGCCCATAGTTAAAGCCATTATTGCTTTCGCTGTATGTAATCGATTTTCAGCTTCATCATAAATTATCGAATGTGGACCATCTATAACCACATCTGTCACTTCTTTTCCCCTATCTGCAGGCATAGCATGCATATACAACACATCCTTGTCTGCTAAGGACATCCTTCTTTCATCACATATCCAATCTTTATGTTTTTCAAGATTTTCTTTCATCAATCTTTTCCCTTCTTCTGAATCGGGATCTTCAACTCCTAAAAATCCTCCCCAATTTTTTGGGATAACAATTTGTGCACCTTCAAAAGCTTCATCCATATTGTCGGTTATTTTTAAACTTCCACCATACATTTTTGCGTTTTCTTCGGCTTGTCTTAAAATTTCTGGCATTAAAGGAAATTCTTTTGGATGGGCTATTGTAACATCCATACCATACCTTGTAAATAATAACGCTTGAGTCTGTGGTACTGATAAAGGTTTAGCATGAGACGTGGCATAAGCCCATGAAATAGTGACCTTGAGATGTTTTAAATCATTACCACATTTTTCTTTTATTGTCATTAAATCTGCCAACCCTTGCATAGGATGATAAATATCGTCTTGCAAATTAAGAACAGGTACGTCAGCATATTTTGCCACTTCTCTTAAATATTTATTACCAATTCCAAAAAAACAGTTTCTGATAGCAATCGCATGACCAAATCTACTTAAAACAATGGCTGTATCTTTGGCAGACTCACCATGAGATAATTGCATTTTGTCTGGAGTTAAATCATGTGCGTGACCGCCAAGTTGGGTTATACCAGCCTCAATAGAATTTCGAGTCCTTGTAGATTGTTCAAAAAACATCATAAAAACGGTTTTTGCTCTCAACAAATGATCTGTTGGCTCTCCTAAAGCAAATCTCAGCTTAAGTTCTTTTGATAAATCAAAAACTGTTTCTAATTCTTCTTTAGTCCATTCTTGTGTGGTTATAAAATCCTTTCCCCTAAAAAGTGTGTTCATATTTTGACCTCCAAATTAATTTAATAATTAGTTTTGATGAACTTTCCAAAGCCTTTTTCACCTTTAAACTCTCCGTTTTTAACGATAACTTTACCTCTTAATATTGTCATTATTGGCATCCCTTCAACTTCAAACCCATTAAATGGTGTGTATCCACATTTTGAGTGAGTTATTTTATCTGTCAGAACAACTTTAATATGAGGATCAAAAATGACTAAATCTGCATCAGAACCTTCTGATATAGTTCCTTTTCGTGGAAAAAGTTTATAAATTTTTGCGGGATTAGTTGAAAGAAGATCTACCAATTTGTTAACATTTACTATACCTCTTTTAACTCCATACGTATACACGAGAGGTAAAAGCGTTTCTACACCTGCAATACCCGGAAAAATATCCAAAGAATTTTTGCCTTGAAATTTTTGTTCCTTACTATAAGCACAATGATCTGTAGCTATTACATCTATAACTCCATCTTTTATTCCATTCCACAGAGCCTGATTATCTTCCTTTTCACGCAAAGGTGGAGTCATAAGAAATAATCTTGCCCTTTCTCCTTCTAATACCTCTCTTGTTAATAAAAGATAATGAGGACAAGTTTCAACATATAAATTAAAAGTATCATTGGCCTCAAAATTTTTAAATTCTTTTATAACTTCATAACCTTTTTTAGAAGAAAGGTGTACTATGTAAAGAGAACCTCCAACTTTTTTTGCTAACTTACACATATTTCTAACAGCTTTTTCCTCTGCCTGATCAGATCTGATATCAGGGTGATAACAAACATCAAGCTTATTCTCAAAAGCATATTTCGAAATATTTCTTTGAATAATTTCATCATCTTCTGCATGAACAGCTACAATCAAATCATTTTCTCTTGCTTTTTTAAACAAAGGTTCCCATTTTTCCTGAGATAACATATATATATCTTTGTAAGTTGTAAAAGCTTTCAAACTCGAAATCCCATAATTTCGAAGTTCTTTTAATTGATAATCATCTTTAATAGGATCAAATTCGTCGTTAATTACCATGTGAAAATGAAAATCTATTACAGCGTCATATGTTTCTTTGAATCTTTTGTTCAAACCGTATATTAAAGAACCATTTTCTATATCCGCAAAATCAATATGTGTAGTAACTCCTCCAAAAGCCGCAGATCGCCCACCCCAATAAAAATCATCAACAGTTACCGTTCCTCTGGAATGTAAACTAAAATGTGTGTGACTATCTATAACGCCAGGCAAAACTAATTTACCTTCCGCGTCTATAACTTCTTCATTCTCCAGCGGCTTTAAATTATAATTAATCTCAACAATTTTTTCATCTTTTATTCTAATATCTTTTTTTTCACTTTTCTCAGAGGTTACGACCATTCCGTTTTTTATCAACAAAAGATTCATCCCCTTAATTTTCAGACATACTTTTGAACATAAGTTTTAGGTATAGCAGCATACATAGCAGCAGCTTTAACCAATTCACTTTTCCATGTTTTTTCGTTTGGAGCATGAGCTTGATCTTCATGTCCAGGCCCAAATCCAACACAAGGTATACCATATCTTCCCATAATCGAGACTCCATTGGTAGAAAACGTCCATTTGTCCACAAATGGTTCCTTGTCAAATAGATCTTCATAAACATCCACTAAAGTTTTACATGCAGGATGACTTTTTTCCAAAACCCAAGATGGAAAGTATGCTTGACTCGGATAAACCAGGCCCGTATAAGAAGGCTTATCGTAACCGTACAATTCAACATCTACTCTGTATTTTTTCGATGAAGGCAAATTTTTGATTTCTTCTAACGCATGTTCCCATGTTTCTCCCCAAGTAAGTCTTCTATCAATCGAAATTGAACAACCATCTGCAACAGCACATCGAGAAGGCGATGAAGAAAATATCTCAGAAACAGTTAAGCTCCCTTTCCCCAAAAAATTGTCTTCTTTTAAACATGTGTGTAGTACCTTCAATTCATTTACGATATCTGCCATTTTATATATAGCATTATCTCCTCTTTCTGGAGCAGAGCCGTGACAACTAATACCGTGTGTCGTCACTTTTATTTCCATTCTACCTCTTTGACCTCTATACACATTACAAGAGGTAGGTTCCGTAATGACTACAAATTCAGGTTTGATATGGTCTTTTTCTATAATGTATTGCCAACAAAGTCCATCACAATCTTCTTCTTGAACAGTACCTGTAATTAAAAGAGTATAATCATCACTTAAATCAAGTTCTTTAATAATTTTCGCTGCATACACCATCGATGCCATTCCACCTTCTTGGTCACTCGCACCTCTACCAACAATAATTTCATCATCTTCGTAACCCTTATATGGATCGTAATTCCACAAATTAATATCGCCAATACCTACAGTATCGACGTGTGCATCCATCGCAATCAAATGTTTCCCTGTACCAATATACCCCAATATATTTCCCATCGGGTCTATGTCTATTCTGTCGAAACCGACTTTCTCCATTTCTTCTTTTATTCTTAAGATAACTTCTTTTTCTTGACCACTTTCACTTGGAATTGCAATCATATCCCTTAGGAACTTTGACATATCTTTTTTATATTCTTCAGATTTTGACAAAATTTTTTTGTAGTCCATATAAAGCTAAGCCTCCTTACATTTTTAATTACCATATTGACATCATAGATCATAACTTTCAAGTAATTCTGATAACTCTTTAAAATCAGGATTTACAATTAAAGGTCTACCCACAGCTTTTTCAGCGTTTTTTATATCCTTTAAACCATTTCCAGTAATAACAGCCGCAATACTTTCATAATGCTTAATTATTCCTAATTCCACTGCTTTTTTAATTCCGGCAAGCCCGGCAACACCTGCAGGCTCGCCGAAAATCCCCACTCTTTTACCCAAAACTTTCATCATATTTAATATTTCATCATCACTAACGTTAATCATATCCCCCTTGGATTCTTTTACAGCTTTAATTGCTTTTATATAATTTCGTGGCTTTCCAACTGCTATACTATCTGCAATGGTATTTTCCGGAACAACTATCAAATCATTTCCGCTTCTAAACGCCTGTGTTATTGGTGCGCATCCTTGTGCCTGCACTCCTAATAACTTTGGCATTTTATCTATAAACCCTATTTGTTTTAAATCATACAAACCTTTCCATGCCCCAGCTATAGTACAGCCATCCCCAACTGAATAAACCAACCAATCCGGCATATCCCAATTCAACTGTTCAGCAAATTCTATTGAAGAAGTCTTTTTACCTTCAACTAAATATGGATTTATGGCTGCATTCCTGTTGTACCATCCCCACTTTTTTATAGCTTCTTCAGATAAATAAAAAGTTTCTTCATACGTACTCTTCACAGAAATTACAACCGCACCAAAAATTAAAAGTTGAGTAACTTTACCTATAGGAGCACGTTCAGGAACAAAAATTACCGCTCTCATGTCATTTCCCATAGAAGCAATATTACCAGCTAGCGAAGACGCTGCATTCCCTGTCGATGCACATGATACAACTTTCTTTCCTGCCTCCTGTGCTTTAACAACTGCAACAGCTGATGCACGATCTTTTAAAGAACCAGTAGGATTTAAACCATCATCTTTGATATATAAAGTCTCAATCCCTAAATCTTTTGCAAGAGTTTTAACTGTATATAAAGGAGTCCATCCGATTCTCAAAAGGGGTTTAGGGGTATCTGATTCTACCGGTAATAACGGAGTATATCTCCAAATTGAAAAATCTTTGTTTGATTTCAAAATTTCTTTGTTCCAGTCTCTTTTTATCTTTTCATAATCATACTCTACATCTAATATCCCCTTTTCACCACAAAGAGGACAAAGATATTGTGTGGGAAGAGCTTCATATTTTTCTCCACAATTGATGCATACTAAATTTTTAACGTATTTCAAAATAAGGTCCTCCTTAGAAATTATGAAACTTATATTTTATAAATTTTTTTAAATTTATGTTTTTCAAAAATACCTCCACTATTTTAATTTTGACCTATTCTTAATTTCTTTAACTTTTTCGCTTCTTATAGCGAAGAAGGGGGAAAGGGCTCCGCCCTGGACCCGCTATAAATTCAAATGCTTATTTTCTGAAAAATTATATTTTCTAAAGTCTCTACATAATTCCCACTAATTCTTTATTTCTTTAACTTTTTCGCTACTTGTAGCGAAGAAGGGGGAAAGGGCTCCGCCCTGGACCCGCTATAAATTCAAATGCTTATTTTCTGAAAAATTATATTTTCTAAAGTCTCTACATAATTCTCACTAATTCTTAATTTCTTTAACTTTTTCGCTACTTGTAGCGAAGAAGGGGGAGAGGGCTCCGCCCAGAACTCATTTAAAATTCAAAACTTCGTTTTTAGAAAATTTTCCATTTCTAAAATTCTTAATATTAAAGTTACTTCAGTAAGCCTGTCCTTTCGTTAAAGTTCATTATTAACGCATCTATTTTCTCGACAATTTCTGATAAATGTCCCCAATATTCTTCGCTGTTGTACCATTGTTCATTCAATTCACTCAAATCTTTGCCTTGTTGTTCAATCCATGTATAATATTTCAAATTGTGAATCCTTTTTCTATCGTTATAGTTAAGTTCCTGCATATAATCAGTTTTTATACCTATAAGATGCTCAAAGTAATCTATAGCTGCTTGCTTTTCACTGTACTCTCCATACTGATTTCTTAATTCTTGAAGTCTTGAACCATATAACTCCATTGAATCTGTGAACACAGTCATAACGATATCGTTCTCAGTTAATTCGTAATATTTAGAAAATTTGATAGCACCAAGGGTATTCGCTATAGAAGAAATCCCTAAACAAGAAAGATTTTCAACCAATTCGGAATTAACACCTTGTTTTTTCAAAAATTTTTTACCAGCAGGTTCGTTAAAAAGTCTTATTAAATTAATAGCATCATTATCATCGATATCTATTACCATATCAGTATTTTTCACGTTGTGAATCCACGGGACATGTTTATCCCCGATGCCTTCGATCCTGTGGGCCCCATATCCGTTATACAATAGAGTAGGACATTGTAAAGCTTCACCAACAGCTAACTTACTATTTGGAAAGATCTCTTTTAAATACTCACCAGATCCCATAGTCCCAGAAGAGCCAGAAGTAAAAACTGCGCCACTTAACTTATCGTTTTCACCCATTAATTCTGTTAACACTTCTCGCATCGCATACCCTGTTACTTCATGATGCCATAATCTGTTTCCCATTTCATCAAACTGATTAAAAACAACAATTTTATCTCCAAATTTGGCTTTTAGCTCATTACACTTATCGAAAATTTCTTTGACATTACTTTCGCTGCCAGGAGTACTTATAACCTCTCCAGCAACCTTAGAAAGCCATTCAAACCTTTCTTTACTCATACCTTCTGGTAATATAGCTATAGATTCACATCCTAAAAGTTGTGCGTTATAAGCTCCTCCACGACAATAATTACCTGTAGAAGGCCAAACAGCTTTTTGTGTAGTAGGATCAAATTGTCCTGTTACTAACTTTGGAACCAAGCATCCAAAAGTCGCACCAACCTTATGCGATCCCGTTGGAAACCACTTTCCTACTAGCGCTACTATCCGAGCTTTAACCCCTGTAAGTTCGGGTGGCAATTCCATATAGTTGACCTTTCCAAATAATCCACCTTTTTCTTTAGGTTCATTTTTCCAGGTTATTCTAAACAGATTGTATGAATTAATATCCCACAAACCTATATTTTTTAATTCATTTCTTATTTTTTGAGGTATTAATTCAGGATTCCTCATCTGTTCTATTGTTGGAATAATTATGTTCTTTTCTTTTGCCCTTTCTAAAACCTTAACTAAAACCTCTTCATTTACTGTTAAATCAATCATGATTAACCTCCAATTAAAAAAATTATTACTCAATTAAAAATTCAAACTTTCTTTTTTAAAAATTATTAATTTTCAAAGTGGCTAAAAATATTTAAGATACCTCAAATTTTTTTACCAATTAAATAACTTTGTTTTCTGAATATTATACTACTTTCTAAACGAAATTGTAAAATGATTTTTAAAGATTTAAAAGTTATTAATTACTTTTAATTTAGGATATTTCTTTTTAATTAAGTATATTTAATAATTTTAAAAATATCCTTTTATTATTTTAAAAAGCAAATTACTGACTTTACTTTCGTTTAACTTATTAATATTGACAATTGTAATACTATTTGTTATAATTTTAAACGAGAAATTATCACATTTTTTTAATTTTTTGAGTTATAAGATCTGATCTTTTTCTACTATTTTGCTACTTAAAGCCTTTTCTTCTTATCCTTTCCAATATGAAAGTTGGAAGTTCGTTTTTATAATATTTGTGATTTTTGTAATTTGAAAAATTTGTTTTTTCAAATAGACACTTTAGAAATAGAGCGTTTTGAAAAATAATATTTTGAATTTATAATGGGCTCAGGGCGAAGTCCTCTCCTCTTCCCTTCGGTACAAATACCGAAGAAGTTAAAGAAATTCATAGTTAGTAAATATTAGAGTTATGGAGTTATTTTTATAAAAATTTAACTCTAAACAATATATAAAAGGCAGATTTTATAATTTCTAAAGCAAACATGTTTTTCAAATCAAAGGAGGATGAAAGAGGATGAAGGTAAAAAGAATATTTTTTGTAATGTTAATTGTTTCTTTGTTTATGTCTTCGAGTTTTTCGGCAATTTTCGGAAAATCTAACAATTCTTGGAAAGACGGAACTTACATTGGATATTCTGATGCATCTGATAGAACTTACACAAAAGCTGTTGTAAAGATAAAAAAAGGGAAAATTGTTGAAGTCATACTTGAAGAAATCAATATTCCTACAGGATTACCTAAAGACGAAAATTATCCATGGCAACCATGGCAAGAAGCTATGAAAGAGTTGCCAAAGAGATTTGTCGAAGTAAATGGTTCTGAAATAGACGTATTTACAGGTGCAACTCACTCTTCTGAAATGGCAATTCAAGCTGTTGAAAGAGCGCTAAAGAGAGCTGAAGGTTTTGAAGGAGTAATAGATGGCATTTACGTTGGTCACTCTCAAATATCTTCAAGAAATGATAGAGCTAATGCAATAATAATTGTAAAAGAAGGAAAAATAACGGAAGTAGTTTTAAATGAGTATCAAGATATATATAACACGGTAAAACCTAAAGAAAAGGATAGCTATCCATACGAACCTTTCCATCAAGCAAAAGAAGAAATAGCAAAAAAAATATTAGAAAAAGGTAGTCTTCCTGTTGATATATACACAGGTGCAACCAGTAGCTCAAATATGTGGATGGAAGCTGTTGAGGATGCGATGGAAAAAGCGGGATTTAAATTTTAAGTTAATTTTTTATTAAAACAAAAAGGGCTTAAAGCCCTTTTTATTTTTGGTTATTATATTTTTATCTTCGTTTGTAAAATCCTATATAATTCTTGATTTCTTTAACTTTTTCGCTACGTATAACGAAAGAGAGGGGAAGGGCTCTGCCCTGGACCCATTTTAAATTCAAATGCTCATTTTCTGAAAATTATCATTTCTAAAGTTCCTGTCTAACTAAGAATTTTTTTAACTTCTTCGCTACATGTAGCTAAAGAGGGGAGAGGGCTCTGCCCTGACCCCGTCATAAATTCAAATACTTATTTTTAAAAACACTTTATTTCTAAAATCCTATATAATTCTTGATTTCTTTAACTTTTTCGCTACATGTAACGAAAAAGAGGGGAAGGGCTCTGCCATTTCCCTTCTACAAAAAGTTGGATGCGCTGTATTATAATTTAAGAAAATAAATGGTATCATAATTAAAAAAGAATAGCTTTTAGGAGGAAGTTTTTTGAATAATTCTGTTAAAAAGATGATTTTAGATTTAAAAAATCTGATTAATCAATATATTACAAATGATCAAGACCTTTCCCTACAGGTCATGTTGAGTTTAGTTTTTATAAAAATTTTAGAGGTAAAGGGTCTAACGAAAGATTCTCAAAAAATCTTTAATAATCAAAATTCTATGCAAAACCTTTTAAATATATTTTTTTCTCGCATATGTTTTTTGAATGAAACTCTTGGATACTTCTATAACATAATGGAAATTGAAGGCAAAATCTCATGCGAATTTATTGAAGAAGCATCAAAAATACTCAATACAGTACAAACTGAAGACTGGAAAAAAGAAGAAATAATCGCTTGGAGTTATGAACATTACAATCACGATTCTAAAAATAATTCAGAAGTTACGTCACAATTTTATACTCCAGATTGGATCGTTGAATACTTAATAGAGAATACTTTTGTCAAACATTATGCAAATAATACTAATTTTGATATTGAAACCATAAAAATTATAGATCCGGCTTGTGGATGCGGAAACTTTATTATTGCTTTGTATGATTCTTTAAAAGAAGCTTATTTAAATAGAGGTTATTCTTCTAAAAAAGCCTGTCAAAATATTATTTCAAAGAATTTATATGGAGTTGATAAAGATAGCAAAGCTGCCGAAATTACAAGAAAGATTTTAAAGTTAAAGATTTTAGAAGATGGCGTAAGAGAACCTATAGAACCTAATATCGCTATAGTTTTCAAACAAAATAGCGATATTGGACTTCTTGAAAAGTTAGAAGTATTAGGAAGTTTAATCACAAAAAAAGATCTAACCCTTATAAAAGATTTAAGGCTGGAAGACAAAGATTTGATTAAACTAATAGAAATTTTATCTCTTAAATATGATATAGTATTAACAAATCCTCCGTATATAGACTCGTCTGATTATGATGAGCAACTCAAAAAATATATAGATCAAGATTACAAAAAATTTAGAAAAAACCTATATGCCTGCTTTATAATAAAAAGCTACGAACTTTTGAAAAACGAAGGTTTTGTTGGCATGATAACACCTCAAACTTTTATGTTTATAAGTAGTTATGAAAAAACTAGAAAATTTATAATTGATAATTTTAATATAGATAAATTAGTTCATTTCGATTTAGGGGGAGTTTTTGAAGAAGCTCTTATTGATACTGCGATGTTTGTCTTAAAAAAGACATCAGGAGAAGATTTTGGAGAATTCATAGATTTAACGTCTTTCAAGAGAAAAGACTCAAAAAAACATGCTCTAATGGAAATATGGAAAAAAAGAAATCAAGAATATATTTCACGATATGTATACCATGTAGATAAAAATAGGTTTTTAAAAGTTCCAAGATATCCTTTTATATATTGGATAAGTGATGAAATCTTATCAATATTTGAATATAAACCTTTGAATAAGTTTGCAGATGTAAGACAAGGTATAGCTACAGGCGATAACAAAAAGTTTTTAAGATATTTTTGGGAAGTAAAAAGAGATGATATTAGTTTTAATTACAACGAAGATCATAAAAAATGGGTACCATATGCTAAAGGTGGACCTTACAACAAATGGTATGGCAATCTATGGTGGGTTATTGCTTTTGATGAAGAGAATTACAATCTTTTAAATAATATGGGAAACAACCTTCCAAATAAAAAATATTATTTTAAAAAAGGTATAACCTATACGATGACTACTTCTAAAGGCTCAACTTTTAGATATTTACCTGAAAATTTTTTGTTTGATTGTAAAGGAAGCTCAATATTTTTTAAGAATGACGCTTTAATATTTAGATTTTTGGGAATACTTAACAATAGTCTTTTTTCTTATCTTGAAAGGTTTATTGCCGGAAGCGTTGACCTTGAAGTAGGAGATCTGAAAAAGTTACCTATTCCAGAAAGTATCTTTAAAAAAAGTGTTGAAACAAAAAATTTGGAGATACTTTCTAAGTTGAATATCACTATTAAAAAACAAAATACCGAGATATATCCTACAGAATGGCATTTTAACAAAGATCTTATAAAAAATGTTTCTAAATTTTCTGAGTTTGTTTATACTAAAAACGCTCTTGATACTTACCTTTTGCTTTCTGAAGGATTAATAGATATTTTAATATTAAAGTTGTACAATCTGAATGTAAAAAACTTCCAAGAAATATACTCGAGTGAAAAGGTTCCGTGGGCTTTTTATCCTATAGTTGACAAAAAAGATTTTAACTTTTTACCTTCTTTGGTATCTCTAATTAAAGAGGATTTTTTGATAGAAATGGCTTTAAGTTCTGAAGATATAAAATATATAGAAAAAGTTTTGAAAGATTTTTATAGTGAAAAAATGTCAATTATTCAAGTCCAGTTTAATCAAAATAATAAAAATAATCAAAGGCAACACAAAAAAGCTTACCTAAATAATATAGAAAATATGTGCGAAGAAACTTCTTGCAATCCTATTAGCGTTTTTAAAGAGTTCCATAATGATGATAAGCTTTCAAAAGAATTAGCTATTTTAAAAATAGATTATGAGATACAACATTATCTTTTAAATTCTTCAAAAGGTTTTATTCCTATGGGCTTTGATAAAAATAATGAAGAACATTTTTTATATTCTTTGTTTAAAGAAGAAGAAATTAGCTTAATTGAAAATCTTCTTCATATGAATCTAAGAGAATATATAATTAAAGAGTATCTTGAAAATCATGAAAAATTATATAAAAATGTTCCTTTGGTGTGGAAAATTGGGTTAAGGAACTGTTGTTTTTTTATTCATTTTCACAATTTAACTGAAATTACAAAAATGAATATTTTGGAGTTTTTAAAAAATCATAAAACATTTAAAAATAAAAAAGAAGTCTTAACAACAATAAGCTCAAAAAATTTTGATATAAATATTGAAGATGGGGTATTGAAAAATAAAAAGAAATTTTTTAAAAATCTTTAATTATATTGGAGGCGGTAACATATGGAGAATGGTTCAATCATCCAAAAGATACTAAACTCTCCGTGGGGGATAACTACAGAAGGAATTCCGGTAGAATTATTCACTTTAACTAACAACAACGGACTAATAGCTAAAATTACTAATTATGGTGCTACATTGGTGGGATTATATGTCCCTGATAAAAAAGGGTATTTAGAAGATATAGTTTTGGGATTTGATTCTGTTAGTGATTATGAGAAGTTCACCCCTCAAAATCCTTATTTTGGGGCAACTGTTGGAAGATACGCCAATAGGATTGCTAATGGACAATTTGTATTGAATGGAAAAACTTACACTTTGGCACAAAATGACGGTTCTAATCACTTGCATGGTGGTTTAAAAGGTTTTCAAAAACATGTATTTCAAGCTATTCCTATGTTATCACCAGAAGGTCCATCAATTCGATTTAAATATTTAAGTCACGACGGGGATGAAGGATACCCTGGAAATTTAAAAGCAAGCATAACCTATACTTTAACCAACAATAATGAGTTAAAGATTTGTTATTACGCTACTACTGATAAAACAACTATTATTAATTTAACTAACCATAGTTATTTTAATTTAGCAGGAGAAGGCAACGGTAATATTCTTGAACATAAATTATTATTAGAAGCTGACAACTATACACCAGTAAACGCTTCTTTAATTCCTACTGGTGAAATTAAGTCTGTAAAAGGTACACCTTTTGACTTCACAACCTCTAAAATCATTGGAAATCAGATTGAAAAATTAGAAGGTGATTCTTCAAAAGGTTTTGACCATAATTTTGTTCTTAATAAAAAACAAAATGTTTTTGGATTAGCGGCAAGAGTAGAAGAACCTATTAGTGGAAGAATTATGGAAATATACACAACTGAGCCAGGATTGCAATTTTACACAGGTAACAAGGTTAATACGTGGGGAAAAGAAGGAAAATTTTATGCTAAATATTCTGGATTTGCTGTAGAAACTCAACATTTTCCTGACTCTCCTAACAAACCTAATTTCCCTTCAACAGTTTTGAAACCCGATGAAGTATATCAATCGGTAACAGTATACAAATTTTTAATAAAATGATACGAAAGCCGCTCTTTCTGAGCGGCTTATTTGTTAGCTTTTACTATCAAATCTGTTATCAATTTAGCAAATTGATGTTTGTCATCTATATCTAACCCTTCTCTTAGTAAGGCTTGGTTATACAATATCTCTGAATAATCTTTTAACTCTTGCGAATCTGGATCTTTTTGATAAATTTCTTGCAAAATCCTAAAAATCTCATGGTTGGGGTTCAATTCTAAAACTTTTTCTGCTTCAAAGGGCAATTGCTCTAAATTTTTCAACGTTCTTTCCATTTTTAAAGATATCGCTTCATTCGCACTCACTATACAAGCGGGCGATTCTTTAAGTTTATTCGTCAGTCTAACTTCTTTTACTTTATCTTTTAAATGTTCTTTTATCTTGCTTAGTAAATCTTTACTTTCTTCTTGCTTTTTTTGAATATTTTCATCTTTAATGTCTGCACTACTTATCGATTTAAACTCTTTTCCTTGGTAATCATGCATTAATTTTATTAAAAATTCGTCTATTTCATCTGTTAAATACAAAACTTCATAACCTTTATCTCTTATTGCCTCCATTTGAGGTAACTTTTCTATATCTTCTATAGTTTGTCCAACAGCGTAATATATATAATTTCCTTGATCTTCCTTTATTCTCTCAACATATTCTTTTAAAGTAATTTTTTCTTTATCTGATAAAGAACTATCGAATAAAAGAAGATCTTGAATCTTTTCTCTTTCCTGGATGTTTTGATATAATCCCGCTTTTATAACTCTTCCGAATTCATTCCAAAATTCTATGTATTTATCTCTTTGATTTTCTAATTTTGATTTAAGTGTTTCTAAGATCTTTTTTTCGATATTTTTTCTAATTATGCTTAACTGCTTACTTTTTTGGAGTATCTCTCTTGAAATATTTAAAGAAAAGTCAGGTGAATCAACTAAACCTTTAACAAATGATAAGTAATCAGGAATCAATTCTTCGCAGTTTTCCATGATAAATACGTTCTTTGAATAAAGACTTAAACCTTTTTTGTATTCTTTGCTGTAAAAGGTAAAAGGTAACTTTGAGGGTATATACAATAAAGCAACGAACTGAATAGTAGTACCTTCAGCTTTAAAGTGAATTACTTCAAAGGGATCGTTCCAATCATAAAACGTTTCTTTGTAAAATTCGTTATATTCTTCTTGTGTGATTTCTTCTTTATTTTTGTTCCAAAGAGGAATCATTGAGTTGAGTATTCTTTCGCTAATTTTTGTCTTACCTTCTTCGATTTCTTCTTCCCATTTCATCTTTATTGGATACTTTATATAATTCGAATACTTTTTAACTAATTCTTGGATTTTATATTGGTCTAAGTAATTTTCATCTTCTTCTAAATCATCTTTTAAATCTAAAATAATTTTTGTCCCTCTTGTACTTTTTTCACATTCTTCTATAGAATACGTTCCACTTCCGTCTGATTCCCATCTAACGGCTTTTTCTTCATTCCATTTTCGCGTTTCTACAGTTACTTTTTTAGCAACCATGAAAGCAGAATAAAATCCTACTCCAAATTGTCCTATTAAATCAAGGGCAACTTTTTCGGATTCTGCTTCTTTTAATTTCTTAAGAAAGCTTTGAGTTCCAGATTTTGCAATGGTTCCTAAATTTTCAATTACCTCATCGTAAGACATGCCTATCCCATTATCTTCTATTATTAATCTTTTATTTTCTTTATCAATTTGAATTTTAATTTGGAGTTCAGTATCTCCGTCTAAAATAGAAGGATCTTTCAAAGATTCAAACCGCATCTTATCCAACGCATCAGAAGCGTTAGAAATCAATTCTCTTAAAAAGATGTCTTTATGAGTATATATAGAATTTATCATAAGATTGAGTAATTGTTTGGTCTCTGTTTGAAACTCTTTTACTTCTGGCATTTTTTATTACCTCCTAATTTACAGTTAATAGTCACTTTAGTTATAAATTATAAAATTCATATTCTATAAATGTTTTGACGTTTAGTTTTTTCAAAAATACCTCCTCAACTCTAATCCTTACAGAATATGAATTTCTTTAACTTTTTTGCTACGTATATCTAAGGAGAGGGGAGAGGGCTCCGCCCTGGACCCTTTTTAAATTCAAAAGCTCATTTTTAAAAACTTCTCATTTCTAAAGTACCTATACAGTTAATACTAAACCCACTTTAAATTCAAATGCTTACTTTTGGAAATTTTATCACTCTTAACCATTATTTGCTAATAATAATTATATCATAATGTTAGCTACTTTAATTTATTTTAAATATTTCATAACTTTATTTTTAATAAAATTAATTTTTTATTTACAAATAATTTATATTTATTTTTTGATTTTTATTATTAAACTGTAGAATTTTTGTGATTAATTTGATAAAATAATAGATAGCTTATTTGATTATTTAGGAGATGATTTAGTGTTTGAACTGAAATTCGTGTTAAGAAGTTTTAAAAAGAAGGGATTCGTCAGTTTTCTATTAATTTTAGGAGCTATAATTCCTTCTCTTCTAACTGTCTCCTCCCTTTCTCTTAATGATTCAATAGCATCATATAGAGCTTTTCAATTAAAAGAAAATTTTGGTGAAGCCGATTCTTATATAATGAATTCAAGGTCTTCTTTGTTTTTTTCTTTTCCTTTATCTGAATTTTTATTGAATGATCTAAAAGAAAATCGATTGGTTAAAAACATTTTGCCTGTTTCTGAAAGTATGGGAAGAATTGAAAAAGAAGGCGCTTTTTTAGAAACATTAGTTATAGCTACAAATAAAGACGACATATCAAATTTTACGGGCAAAGAAATTGATCTAACTCCGGGAAATGCTGTTATAAGCGAGAAAATTGCTTTGGATCTTGGCTTAAAAGAAGGAGACTCAATAATTCTTCATATGCCAGGTGGAAGTGCTAATTTAAAAGTTTCCTATATAGGAGAAGAAGGCTTTTTAAACTTTAGAGGAGAGTTAGCACAGTACCCGGGTTCTGTTTTTGTATCTTTAGAAGATTTTCAAGGAAATACTATTTATCCCTCAAAAGCTTATATAGATTTTATAGACGATACAAATTTTTCTTATTCTGAATTTAATTTACCTGCAAATATGGTTTTAGTTAATATGAAAGAAAATTTTATGAATTCAACGACGAATGTAATATTAGGATATATTGTTTTCGCTTTCAATTCTTTTTCGCTTTTAGCGGGAATAATTTTAATTATAGTTTTTGGAAATACTTTTGTTAATGAACAAGAAAAAAATATAGGAATTTTAAGAATTTTTGGATTAAAAAGAAATCGGCTTTTGAATATTTTTATTATTCAAGTATTTCTATATTTTGGGTTAGCTTCTGTTATAGGGTGTCTTTTAGGAACTCAGATAGGGAAATTACTTTTAAATAGTTTTTCTGGAATAGCCTCTGGAATAATGTTTGAATCCTTAGGCAGTTTTACTTCTATTCCGTACGTTGTAAATGCAAGAACAATTATAATTGGCATTTTAATAGGCATTTTAATACCATTTTTCATTTTTCTAAGAAAAGCTATAATTATCACGAAAAATCCTCCTATAGAATCTCTAAGAAAAGATGTTGAAGAATATGTACCTGTTTCAGGAACTACTTTTTTTGCCGTTATTTTATTGATTTCTGGTATTATAACTTTAATATTTGGTAAATCATTTGCATTATTAGGAATCATATTAATTTCTTTAGGTTGTACATTTTTATTTAAAAATCCTTTTCTTAACATAACTATTTCTTTAACTCTAATGCTTTTAAGTAAGACACTTTTTAGTTTGTCTTCAAATTCTCTATCTTTTAATTTTATTTTTCAAAGAGCTATTTTGTTTGCGGTTATTTCTATTCTTTTTTTCACTTCTATAATACCTATTTTAAAAAAATTAACTAAATTATTCGTATCAAAAAAATCGTTCCCTTTTCTTTTAGGTTTTTCCTACATCGAAAGGTTCCCAATAAAAATTTTAATGTTATCTTTGATGTTTGGAATAGTTATATTCGGTTTGATAGTTATTGCTTCTATACCTTCAAATTTGGTAAAATTTGTTGATTCTATTACTGAAGAAGGATTATTTGGCTATAATTATGTTGTTGTTTCTAATCCTTTTAAAAATCTTTTTGTCAGTCAAGATATAGAAGTTTATGATGGTATACAAAACCCTTCGAAGGTTCAAGCAGCTTTACTTGATTCTGAGCTTATTGTCTTTGTAGATGATACATTCCTTGAATCTGCAACTATACCTTCAGAGTCTTATACCGATTGGAGAGAACAACTAAAGGAGAAAGGAACTATAATGTTTGGAAAATTCAGAGATGATGAAAATATTCCTGAAAAAGTTGAGGGGAGTTATACTTCTTTTTTCCCATTCGGAGGAAATTCTCGAATTTCTTACGAAGTCATAGGTTATTTCGAATTAAAAGATATAATTCTTCCAGTTAAATATGTTGCCCATATTAACAACAAACCAAATAATGTTAAAACTGTAAATTTACTTATGGGAAAAGTAGACGAACAAACAGCAAGTCGCTTGAATGAGCTTTATATGTCAAATTTTTATTATCCAATATTTTTAGAAAAAGAACTAAAAATTATTTTTGCAGGGGTAGACAACATAGTTACTTTAGCTACAAATATGCTTTATATCGGCCTTATAAGTGGTTTTTCAGGCTTGGCACTTTATTCTGTAAGGTCTTACATACTTAGAAAACGTATAATAGGTACTCTTAGAGCTATTGGCTCTCATTCTAATGACATAATAATTGGTTTTCTAATTGAAAATTTTAGTATTGTTTCTATAGGTTCTTTGATTGGACTATTTGGTGGTTACTTGGTAGCAAGAGATCTAATATTTGCAATATTCCAATTTTTAGGCACCGTAGATTTTTATTTTCCTGTAATGCAAATTGGTAGTATAATATTATCAGTGTTTTTGATGTCATTTCTAACTCTTTTGTTTCCATCTTTTTTAGTCTCAAAAATATCACCAGCTGAAAGCATGAAGGAGATTGAATAATGAACAACAGCAATTCTGTTTTGATAAGAACTTTTGAATTATGTAAAACGTACAATGATAAAAGAGTAAAGGTAGAGGCATTAAAAAATATAAACTTAACTATAGATAAAGGTGAATTCATAGCAATTTTAGGTCCATCAGGTTCAGGAAAAACGACTCTTCTAAATTGTTTATCAGCTATAGATAACCCAACAAAAGGGGAAATTTACTTTAATAGCATTCCTTTTCACAATCTAACAGAAGAAGATAGGGCGTCTTTTAGAGCTACCAATATGGGGTTTGTTTTTCAATTTTTTAATCTTGTACCTGTTTTTACCGTTTTAGAAAATGTTGAAATACCTCTAATGATCTTGGGATATAAAAGTAAAGAGTCAAAAATTAAAGCTTATGAAGCTTTAAAAGAAGTTCGACTTGAAAATAAAGCTGACCGTTTTCCCTACGAACTTTCTGGGGGAGAACAACAAAGAGTTGCTATAGCAAGAGCTATAATACACTCTCCACAAGTTATTTGGGCAGATGAACCAACTGGGAATCTTGATTCAGAAAATGGTGAAATAATTATAAACTTATTGGAAAGTATTAGAAAAGAAAAAGGTACAACACTTGTAGTCGTTACTCATGATATAAATATTGCTAAGAGAGCTGATAGAATTATCAATATAAAAGATGGTACTATTATATAATATTCGTGTAATTAGTAAAAATTAGAATGGGGTTGTAGCGCAGCGGGAGCGCGTTGCCTTCGCAAGGCAAAGGCCGTGGGTTCAAATCCCATCAACTCCACCATAATAAAAAACACCCCAACTTTTACAATTGAGCTGGGGTGTTTTTAAATCATTTATTACTTATTGCTAATTTTAATTTTTTGTTATTCAGCTAATTCTCCACTTTCTCTTAAAAGACTTTCTAAAGCTTTTATAATAGCGTTATAAGTTTCATCAACATCGGCAAAATCATTTAAGAAATTAGCGAATACTGTACTGATCTGATTCCTTATTTCTTCCCATGCAGATGGTTTTGGATCAGCTATAGCTGTTTCTAATTCATTTAAAGCTATTACAGGTTTTACATCGTTAGCAGTGTATGCTTGCCATTGAGGAACATTGATTACATCTCTTCTTACTGGAATATACCCAGTATTTATAGACCAATACGCAACATTAACAGGATCTAATAAAAATTTTAAAAATCTCCATGAAGCTTCTTTCTGCTCTTGACTTATCCAGCTAAACATAATTAAATCTGTACCTGCTATTGGAGAATGAGGAACACCATCTACTGATGGAAGAGGTGCCCAAGCGACACTATGCTTACCTCGTGAAGACTGTTCGGCATAAGTTAAGCCAGCCACTGTTCCCATGTATGCTGCTATTTCACCAGAACCAAACGGTTGATCTAAATATGCATTTTGAAAAATAGCGTATCCTGAGTCTTTTAATGTTTTTATATACCTTAATACATCTTTTGTACCATTTTCATTCAAAACTATTTTATATTTTCCGTTTCCCACATATTCTAAGAAAGTAATATTATGGGCATATAAAAATATTTGTAAATCATCTATGAAAGTTCTTACTCCCAAACCATATTGATCTGTTTTACCATCTAAATCTAAATCCATAGTTAATATTTCACTAACTTCTAATAATTCTTCCATAGTTTTAGGTGGTTCTACTCCAAATAAATCGAATAACTCAGGATTATAATAATATGTATAGACAGATTTGTTAAACGGAATAGCATAAACAGTGTCTCCCCAGGAGGCTAATTCTTTTAAAACCGGATATATTTGGTTTTCCCAAGCATCTTTTATTTCTGGATCATTTTCAATATATTCGTTCAAAGGTTCGACTACACCAGAAAACAAATATTTTGCGGTCCAGTTTGCGTAAGCTTGAGAAATAGCCGGAAGATCTGTCATACTTCCTTGGCTATAAGCAGTTATGGTAGAAAGTAGCTTTTGATTCAAAGCGCTATAGTTACCAACATACACAGCAGTTACCTGTACATCAGGATTTTCTCTATTAAAAGTTTCTACCAAAGAATTCAGAGTTTGCCCGAGTTGACCGCCCATAGCATGCCAAAATTCTATCTTTACTTGAGAAAAACTGAAAGCAATTGTAAGAATCAAAGCAGATACAATTAAAAATTTCTTCACAAAAAACACCTCCTAAGATTTTTAATGCTTACTGTCTTGGAAAATTTAAAAAATTACATTTTATATATGTTTTAGATTTGAAATTTTTGTAAAATATTTGCCAACTTCTAATTCTTACTAATTCTTAATTTATTCACCATTTTCGGTACTTTTACCGAAGGAAGGGAGAGAGGGCTCCGCCCTGGACCTATTTTAAATTCAAAATTCTATTTTTAGAAACGTTTCGTTTATAAAGTTCTTATTTATATTCTTATCGGTACTTGTACCAAGAAAGGAAAGGGGCTGTGACCTGAACCCATTTTAAATTCAAATGCTTATTTTATGAAATATCTACACTCATACTTTTTAACATTTTAATCTTCTTTTAAATATCCTAATTTCTTTAGTATTTCTCTTATTTGTTTTTCTAATTTTTCAAAACCATTGTCGTGATAAATTATAAAATCATAAGGACCAAAATATTCGCCTTCTTGAGAATCGACTATACTTTTTGCTTTTTGATAAGGTATTTTTCTTGATCCAGTAAGTCTTTTTATTCGAATCTCCTTTGGAGCATCTACAAATATAACTTTATCACATAATATGTGCAATCCTATTTTGTATAACAAAGCTGCATCCAAAATTATTATATCACTTTTTTTTAAAGATTTATTTAGTATTTCTTTAGTCTTTTTAAATATTTCTGGATGAACTATTTTATTCAAGATTTCTAACTTTTCTTTGTCTTTAAAAACAATTTCTCCCAATTTTTTTCTCGATAAAATATTATTTTCATCGAATATTTCTTCTCCAAAAACTTCCCTTAATTCTTCTTGAACAAAAAAAAGGGTTAGGACTTGATGTCCAACCCTATCAACTTCGACTATTTGAACGTTTTTTAATAATAATTTTTTTATAAAATGAGCTACCGTACTTTTTCCAGAACCTGCTGGTCCAGTTATTCCTATAACCATATAATTATAACTGTACTTTCTTTTTGTTTTGTAATTTATCCTCTACCTCTTGTTTTAAATCTTCATACCCTTTTCTATTCATTAAAGCATATGTGACTTTTTTCCCCAATTCTACACCAGGTTGATCATACGGATTTATTTCTAATAACATTCCCATAACAGCTGTTTGAAATTCATATGCAAAAAGAAATTGTCCAATATTATATGGATTTATTTGAGGAAAAATTATCTTTAAATTAGGTCTGTTATTCTGAGTAAGAGCGTATTCTGTACCAGCTAATTCTGTATTCAAAAGAGTAGAAAGATTTTTTCCTCCTAAATAAGATAATTCAGGAAGATCTGAATGTATCTTTGGAATTACTATGTTCCTTTGAAAATTCTCTAATTGTAAAAAAGTTATAACTTTATCATAAGGCCCTTCATTATATAGTTGAACTTGAGAATGTTGATCTGTAGTACCTAACGCTTTTATAGGGGTTTGCCCAACATTCACTACTTCCCCTTTTAAATTATACTTTTTTCCTATACTTTCTGCCCACAGTTGTCTATACCAATCGGCTAATAAAAACAATTTATTTGAATAAGCCAACATGACAGACATATTATAGCCTTTCTGGTAATAAATATAGTGAACCAATGCATTTAATGCTGCTGGATTTTCCCATACATTAGGATTTACAACTCGTTGATGCATGTCTTTTGCGCCATTGTATAAATCTATAATATCAATACCACTTGCTAAAGCGGATAACAGACCTACCGGAGTGAGTACACTAAACCTTCCACCTATTTGCGGAGGAATGTCTAAGCTTCTTATACCTTCTTCATCTGCTATTTTTCTTAGTATTCCTTTTTCTGGATCAGTTGTAAACAAGAAATGATCTTTTGGATCTAAACCATAACTTTCTATTATTCCCCTTGCGACTAAATAGTTAGCCATAGCTTCGGCAGTAGTTCCAGACTTTGAAATAACGTTGAATAATGTTGTTCGTGGGTCAATCTGATCTAAATTTGCAGCGATAAAATCTGGATCAACATTATCTAATATAAAAATTTTTGGTGTTTTTCGTATTTCTTTTGGAAGTACATTGTAATTTAAAGGGTTGAGTGATGTTTGCAAAGCTTGATTTCCTAAAGCAGAGCCACCTATACCTAAAACTACCACGCTCTCAAAACTTTGTACCCATGTTTTTAAATCTAAAACTCTATCAATATAAACTCTTGTAAAAGGTAAACTTAAAAATCCCGGTTTGCTTTCAACAATGTGTTCCACAATTTCTTTTATTTTATCAACATTTTCATTGATTTCTTCTTCTGTTAAACCTGTTTCCAAATTTGGTTGAAAAACATTGGAAAAATCAAATTTTAATCCTTTCATGATCTGCCTCCTTTATCTTTATATTATATAATATGCTGTCTTTAGAAATTCCAAAATCCTTATTATATGTATATTTTAGCGTTGATTTTTTTATAAAATACCTTCCCACTTCTAGTCCTTACTAATTCCTATTTTTCTTTACCTTTTTCGGTACTTGTAACCAAGGAAGGGGGGAGGGCTCTGCCCTGAACCCATTTTAAATTCAAATGCTCATTTTCTGAAAATTATCATTTCTAAAGTTCCTGTCTAACTAAGAATTTTTTTAACTTCTTCGCTACATGTAGCTAAAGAAGGGAGAGGGCTCTGCCCTGAACCCATTTTAAATTCAAATGCTCATTTTCTGAAAATTATCATTTCTAAAGTACCTACTTTATAATATTACTCTCTTTACGAATTCTAAAATTACTATTTTATCAATATTCTAATGTTTAATTTTTTATAAAATAGCTTCTAAATCGTTTCATCTTTTATTTTAAAAAATTAGCTAATAAGTTTTTAATGTTTATTATTGAAATTAATATACAATTACACTTGCGACTTTTAAATCATCAAGATTTTCACGAGGATTTAGATAACCTAATTCAGCAAGACATGCAACACCAACAACAATTCCTCCCGCATCTTCAACTAATTTTTTTATAGCTTTAGTAGTACCTCCCGTCGCTAAAACATCATCAACTATTACCACTTTTTCGCCTTTTTCTATAGCATCGATGTGCATTTCTAAAATTGAACTACCATATTCTAATTCATAGGAAATAGAATAAGTTTTATATGGAAGTTTTCCGGGTTTTCTTATAGGTACAAGTTCTTTTTCTAATTTATATGCCAAAGGAGAAGCAAATATAAACCCTCTGGACTCAGGAGAAACTATACATGAAAAATCCCAGTTATTTATCAATTCTGCGATACTATCTAAAGCATATTTGAAGACACGAGGTTTTTTCAAAAGAGGGGTAATATCCTTAAATATAACTCCTTTTTCAGGAAAATCTGGTATATCTCTTATTATTTTTTTTATTTCGTTTACATTCATTTTTATCCTCCTAATTTTATATATATTAGTCACTTTAGAAATTCTAAAACGAACAATTTAACGTATGTTTAATCCTTTATATTGTTGACATTTACCTCCTTACGATATAATCTCTTTGACAACATTAATTCACTAAATCGTAAGGAGGTTTTACAAATGTCTTACTACTCTAATGCTTCTCAACTTTATTTCGATTTCGTTTATGATCATTATCTTAATGAACATTCTGATTTTAAATATCTTCTTGATTTAATCAATGTTATCGAGTGGTCTGTTGTTCCTAATTTTATCCATAAGCGCGGTAGACTAGGTTATTCTAATCAGTCTATTCTTAAAGCTTTGTTCGTACAAAAGGTTAAAGGGTTTAACACTCGAGAATTGATTTATTTCCTTAGAACTAATCCTCAATTCGCCCAAGCTATTGGATTTGATCCTATCAATAACTTTGTCCCTTCTGAGGCTACTTTCTCTGTCTTTAAAAAGAAATTTAATTCTTTTTATTTGTTTGAGATTATTGCTCGGTCTATTCAAATGGGTATTGATGAGGGCATTTTCGATCCTAATAATCTGTGTATCGATTCTTATCCTATTTCTTTTCATTCTTTCTTTAACAACAAAAAGAGTCACGGTAAATTCAAGAATCAAAAAGAGTATTATTCTCATCCTATCCAAGCTAACTTTGGCGTTAAACCTGTTTCTAACTCTAAACCTGTTTACGATAAACACGGTAATCAAAAGCAATCTATTTCTTATTTCGGTTTTAAAGCTCATACACTTTCTTTTTTTAATGTCCCTATTTTTACCTTTGTTTCTCCTGCTAGTCATCACGATAAGAATTATGCTTTCCCTTTGTTGCATAAGACCATCGATCTTTTGAATCTTCATGGTTTTAATTTGTTGGCTGATGCTGCTTATGATTCTCATGATGTTTACGATTTTGTACATTTAGAGACTGATTCTACCGCTTTTATTCCTCTTAGAATTTCTTCTAAGAAACCTTTAGTAGGTGATTGCGGTAATTCTCTTTCTCTTCATTCTCATTACTTTGAATCTAAAAGGAATATCTTTAGAGATAAGTATGTTTGTGATGATCCTTCCAATTGCCCTTTAAACAAACATAATTGTTATGCTTACAAAAACTTTTCTAAAGATGATTTTCGTAGTTCTTTGAACAGAGATTCTTCTTCTTTTAAAAAGGTTTACAACAAACGTACCCTCATTGAATCTATATTTTCTAAGTTGGCTGATATGACTAATTCTACTTCTTTGAGATTTATCAATGCTGTTGAAGTTGAGTGTAATCTTTCTAATCTTTATCTTATTGCTTCAGCTTTCTTAGCTCATAATATGGGTAGAGATGATTTGCTTGGTTCACCTAAAACATTAATGTATGAAACTGCTTGCTTGTAATTGATACTCTCACTTAATTTAATTCTTTCAAATATACAGTTATTCATTAACTGTATCGTTTTTATTCCTGTTTTTCTGTCAAAATTCTCTACTTCTTTTAATTTTTACTTTTTCTTCATCTTTTTTGTAATTTTCAAAGAACTTTTTTGATTCTAACCATTTATTTTAATACTTTTTTCTTTTTATTTACTTCTTTTACACTTTTTTATCCTAAATTTTTTGTCATTTCTAAAGTGGGTATTATATATATACCTATTTTAGAAATTCCAAAATCCTTATTATATATATGTTTTAGCGTTAATTTTTTTACAAAATACCTACCTACTTCTAACCCTTACTAATTCCTAATTTCTTTACCTTATTATATAAATGTTTTAATATTTAGTTTTTTCAAAAATACCTTCGTAACTCTAATTCTCACAAAATACGAATTTTTTTACTTCTTCGATATTTTTACCTAAAGAGAGGTAGAAGGCTTCGCCACAAACCCTTTTAAAATTCAAAACTGCGTTTTTAGAAAATTCTAATTTCTAAAGTCGCTATTTATAACTTATATGCCAATTCCATGCATCTGATATAATTTTTTCCAAATCCTGATATTTAGGTAACCAATTTAATGTTTTTTTAGCTTTTTCCGATGAAGCTACCAGCACTGCTGGATCTCCAGGCCTCCTAAAAGTTATTTCATAATTTATCTTTTTAGACGTAACTCTTTCCACAGCTTTTATAACCTCTAAAACAGTAAACCCACTTCCATTGCCAAGGTTAAAAACATTTGATTTATCGTTCTCTTTCATCCATTGCATAGCTTTAATATGTGCATCTATTAAATCCATAACATGGATATAGTCTCTTACCGGAGTCCCATCCTTTGTTGGATAATCATTTCCATAAACAAACAATTTTTCTCTTTTACCCAAAGCTGTCTCAAGTATAATTGGAATTAGATGAGTTTCTGGATCATGCGCTTCACCAATACTTCCATCATAATAAGCTCCAGCTGCATTAAAATATCTTAAGGCAACATATCTAATTTTATTTAATCTTGAAAACCACTCTAACGTTTCTTCTATCATAAGCTTTGTCTGTCCATAAACATTTGTAGGTTCCTTTGGTTGATCTTCTGTAATAGGTATTGTTTTAGGATCCCCATAAACTGCTGCCGTAGAAGAAAATACTATATATTTTACCTGATTATTCAGCATACTATTTATTAAATTTAAAGTACCACATACATTATTTTTAAAATATTTTGTCGGTTCTTGCATCGACTCACCAACTAATGAATACGCAGCAAAATGATATACTTCTTCGATATTATATCTCTCAAAAACTTGATCAATATCTTCTTGATTTCTTAAATCTCCATTCACAATATGTGCACCTTTTACTGCCCATTGATGACCTTTTTCAAAATTATCGAACACAACTACTTCTTTGTTTTGTTCCTGCAATACTTTTACTAAATGGGACCCTATATATCCTGCTCCTCCCGTAACAAGTATCACTTTATCACCTCGATTTAAGCATTGGCTCTAATGTTTAATATTTCTCCATCTTCAACTATTTCATCTTTTCCAGCTAATTTCCATAATCCATGTTCTTTTACTTTTTCCTCACTTCCATAATTGATTAAATCTTCATATTTCATAACTTCCGCTCTTATAAAATTTTTTTCAAAATCTGAATGTATTTTTCCCGCCGCTTCTTTCATAGTAGTACCTTTTTTTATTGTCCAAGCACGAACTTCATCTTTTCCAACAGTAAAAAAAGATATTAATCCTACATGATTATATACAATTTTTGCCAATCTTTCAATACCAGGTTCATCTATTGATAATTCTTCCATAAACATTTTTTTCTCTTGCGGATCTTCAAATTCATTTATCTCAACTTCGATCTTTCCGTCAATTTCTATATAAGCAAAATTCTGATTTTGACATTCCTCCAAAACTTTTTCTTTGAATGGATATCTTTTGTTACCAAATTGCTCATCATCAACATTAACGCAAACAATTATTGGTTTTAATGTAAATAATGCCATCGAGCCAATCAATTTTTTGTCTTCTTCATTTAATTCTATCTTTGAAACAAATATCTCATTTTCAAGGTTTTCCCTTATTTTTTTAAGTATTTCTTCTTCTTTTTCTTCCAAAGAAGAAATTTTTGTTTTCTTTTTTTGATTTTCTAATCTCTCTAATCTATTTTCAATTACTTGTAAATCTCTAATCATAAGCTCCGTTTCTAAGATTTTTAGTTGTTTTATAGCATCTTCTGCACCTTGTGGCCAAGGCACAGAATCATTATTAAAAGCCCTTATAACTAAAAGAAGTGCATCAACATTTTGTATCATTTGAAGTATACGGGTTTTTTCTTTAGAATCTCCCGTGTGATCATAACTCGGAATATCTATAAATTCTAATGTAGCATATATTGTTCTCTCAGGATTATACATCTTAGAAAGCGTTTCTAACCTTTTATCTTTTATTTGGGCCGTCCTTTTTATTGCTTCTCTTTTAAAACCATCTTCTATTTTAGTATTTGTTAGAAGTGAAAATATGGTTGTTTTTCCAGTTAAAGGAAGACCAAACAAACCTATTTCCATATAATTTCACCTCTCTTTTTCTTGCTTGATATATGTTTATCCATAGAAAATTATAAAACTTAGATTTAAATATTTTAAATTTTTTTGAATATTTACATTTCAAAAAGATTCGTCAATTAGCAAAATAATCAAATAAAATGCGGCAGAAGCTTAATTAATACTTCTGCCGAAAATTTTACATTTCTTCAGATATTATAACACAAAGAAAATAAAAGACAAAAAAATTCCTTAAATAACTTTAACTCCTATTTTTCTTCCTTTTTAACTATGTTCCAATAAGTATCTAATTCTTTTAAATCCATTCTTTCAAACTCTTTTCCTTCTTTTTTTATCTTTTTTTCCATTTGATTAAATCTTCTTATAAACTTTTCTGTGGCTTTTCTTAAAGAAACTTCAGGATCTATATTTAAAAACCTGCCTAAATTAACCAAAGCAAATAACAAATCTCCAAATTCTTCTTCCACTTCTGATTGATTTTTTGCTTCTTTTAACTCCCCAATTTCTTCTCTTACTTTATCTATCACATCAATAATTTCAACCCAGTCAAATCCAACGGCAGCTGCATTTTCTTGTACTCTCCTTGCTAAGGATAATGCTGGTAAGGCTTTATTTAATTTACCAATTCTGCTATAAGTTTCCTCACCTTTTTCCTCGGCTTTAATCTTTTCCCATTGGGCATAAGAATATCCTTCACTGTTCCCAAAAACATGTGGATGCCTTCTTATAAGCTTTTTTATTAAATAATCTATTACTTCTTCCGTTGTAAATTCTTTGTTTTCTTCAGCTATTATAGTATGAAAAATAACTTGAAGTAAAATATCTCCTAATTCTTCCTTTATCTTAATATTATCCTTTTCATCTATCGCTTCTACTAATTCGTAAGCCTCCTCAATCACGTAAGGTTTTAAACTCTCGTGCGTTTGTGCTTTATCCCAATCACAGCCATTTTCTCCTCTTAAAGTTCTCATTACATTTAATAATTCTTCGAATTTTTCATTTGATTTCATTATATTCCTCCTAAACTCACTTTAGAACGCTGTCTTCAAAAATTCTAAAACACAGATTCTATAAATGCTTTGAATTTTAGTTTTTAAAAAATACTTTTTTAACCCTAAATCCACTTTAAATTCAAAAAACTTATTTTCAGAAATCTCCTTTTCTAAAGTCCCTATCTCTTTAAAATATTCCCTTTAGAAATTCTAAAACTTAGCTTTTATTAATATTATTTTAGAAACAAGTTTTATGCACGTTCTATGATTTTATTTTTAATTTTGTCTCTTAAACGAAACTCCAATTTATTAATTCTTTTAATCTTTGTTCAATAAGTCGTTTTCTTTTCTATTTTTCCTTTTATCTAAATAATTTAATAACCATAAACCAAAAATAACCAGAATTATTATGGGTAATAAAAACTTGAAAAAATTTTCCAAGATTACCTTACTTCTTAAAGACTTTAACATACTTTCTATCTCGTCATTAATATAGTTTCTACTTTCTGCGGCATTAAGAAAGTATCTTGCCAAATCAGCATTTTCTTTTTTATCTAATTCGTAATAAGCTGTTCCTATTTTTGCCATTAATCTTCCGTTTTCTCTGTCATTATTTAAAGCTTTTCTATAATATTCGATTTTTTCCGAATAATCTTCTTCTATGTCTCCTAAAAACTCGTATATTTGAGTTAAAATTGAAGTGTTTTTTGTTAATGAAATGGCATATTTAGCAATTTCCTTAGACTTTTGGTTCTGACCAAGATTATAGAAAATTTTCGAAAAATAGAGATAAGTTTCTGGATTATTACCTTTTATTTCTATATAATCGTTGTATATTTTTTCTATTTCAGAAGTTTCCCCAATGTGATAAATTATTTCAACTAAGGCTTCTATAATATTTTTATCTTTTGGGTGCACATAATGCATTTTTAATAATTCTTCATATGCAGTTTGAAAATCTATATATATGTTAGATTTTGTTAAAACCTGTGCCTTATAATAAACAGTTAAAGGTGTTTTTTCTCCTATTAAACGTTCTATTTTATCAACATATTCAAAAATAATATTAGCTGCTTTTGGATCTTTCGTATTTATCCAATATTGAAAATTGTAAAATAGATACATGGAATTTATTATTATGGAATCTTGATAATTTATAAGCGCTTGCTCAAATAATTGAATCGGTTTCAAATAAACATAAGGTTCTATTTGATATAAAATTTCAACAGTAATTTTATCGTCAGGAGCTAATTCTATTTGTGATATATCAAAATTATTAATAGAAGCTGAAGATCCTGTCTCCCATCTTTTTAATAATTTACCAAGTAATTGTAAATGTTGATCATCCGATTCTTGTAATTGCTGAAAATCCGTATAATAAACAAAATTGTCAAAATATGTTGAAACACCTATAAAAACAATAAGAAAAAACAATGATAATAAAAACATTTTTTTCATATTTTATTTTCTCCTTCCTATTAACTTTTTATTCACCTTAGAAATTAACGTATTTAAAATTGATCGTTCTCTTAACTTAATAATTAGTAATTATCGCAAGAAAAATTTGTATACTGCATATAATTTTAATTAACTCACTCAAAATGAATACTTTTCTCTTTAATTATAGCACAATAACGTCTATTAAAGAATTTAATTAAGATGAACATTAGATTTTATAACTATATTTTTGATACATCATTTGAAACTTGCTATATTATTTTTTTTATGATATAATTTTCACAGAAGAATGACCTTTGGTCATTTTTTATTTTACTGGGAGGCGCTATGTCACACAAAAATCAAGCGAAAATAAATAAAAAGACATTAATAATGGATGTAGCTGAAAAACTATTTGTAGAAAAAGGCTATGCAAACACTACTATGACTGAAATAGCCAAAAAAGTTCAAATAGCTAAAGGCACATTATATTTATATTTTTCAAGTAAAAAGGATTTATACTTTACATCAGTTGAAAGAGCCTTGAAAACTTTACAGGATATTATTATTAAAAATTTCGATAATTGTAAAAACGGTTTTGAAAAAGTTGTATCCATGGGAAAAACATATGTATATTTCAGCTTAGAATATCTAAACTATTATAAGCTTATCTTAAATTATGAAACATTGGAATTTAATTTTGACGAATCGGATTCTCACGTGAAAAAAGCCTATGAAAAAAGTGAAGATATTTTTAAATTGTTAGTATCTTCAATAGAAGAAGGGATAAAAGATGGATCCATAGATAAATATTTAGATCCTGTTAAAATTTCAATGGTTCTATGGGGAGAAATTACAGGATTAGTTCAACAAATTAACTTAAGAGGAAGTTTATATAAAAAATGGACAAATTTAACGCCAAAAGAAATTTATGATTATTATATCGAAGTTACTCAAAAAATGTTGTCATCATAATCAGCATAACAAAGGAACGTCATGAGTTAGAATAATTTTCTAAAAAAAGAGTTTGAAATAGTTAATCAAAATTAGATAGTTACTTTATAAAAAATTTAGAATCTAAAGATTGATAAAACTTAGGTTGTAGAATTTTAAAGGAATTGAATACAACAAATTATAGGAGGTAAAATAATGCCAAGAGTCGCTGTAACTGGGATAGGAACTGTAAATTCTATAGCAAAAGACATCGAAGAATTTTCAACAGGGCTAAAAGAAATGAAAAACGGTATAGATTTTATTACCCAATTTGACACCACAGATCATAAAGTGAAAATTGCTGCAGAAATTAAAGATTTTGATCCTGAAAAGTATTTAGACAAAAGAACAGCTAAAAGATACGACAGATTTTTACAACTTGCGATAGCCGCTTCCGATGAAGCTATAAAAGATGCGAAATTAAAGGATGAAGATGATTGGAAAGAAAATACTGCTGTAATAATAGGATCAGGTATAGGTGGATTCAAAACTTTGTACCATGAATTTCACGTTATGAATGAGAAAGGTCCTAAATACGTCAGTCCTTTTTTAATTCCCATGATGATAGCAGATATGGCCAGCGGAGTTGTAGCCATACATTATGGGTTAAAGGGACCCAACTTTTCAACTGTGAGTGCGTGTGCATCTGCTGTTCATTCTATAATTTCTTCTGCTATGATGATTAAAAACGGCGAAATAGAAGTTGCTGTAACTGGTGGATCAGAGGCTGTAATAGATCCAATGCCTATAGCTGCTTTTGCTAATATGATGGCATTATCTCAAAGGAATGATGATCCCAAAAAGGCTTCTAGACCTTTCGATAAAGAAAGAGACGGTTTTGTTATGGGCGAAGGGGCAGGCATTTTAATTTTAGAATCAGAAGAGCATGCAAAGACTCGAGGCGCAAGAATATATGGTTATTTAGACGGATATGGAATGACTGGAGATGCTTATCACATAAGTCAATCGGAACCAAATGGCGAAGGTGCTGCAAGGGCTATGAAGAGAGCGCTGGAAATGGCTAATTTGGATCCTTCTCAAATAGATTTAGTTAATTGCCATGCAACAAGTACCCCAGTAGGAGATAATTCAGAAATAAGAGCTCTTCGAAGTATCTTTGGCAAAGAAGTTGTTCGTCCATATATTCAATCAACGAAGGCACTAATAGGTCACACCTTAGGGGCTGCCGGGGCTATTGAGTTAATAGCTGCTATTTTAGAAAGTCGCGATAATTTTGTTCACGGTATGCCAAACCTTGAGGAACCTGACGAAGAAATGAAAGATTTGAATATATCCAAAAAAACGACAACAGCAGAAATAAAAACTGTGCTTAAAAATTCTTTTGGATTTGGTGGACATAATGCATCTATAATTTTCGTTAAAGCTTAAAGGAGGCTAAAATATGCCTAAAATTGGTATAGTTACTGATAATACAAGTGATATAGATCCTAAAAAATTAGAAGAAATGGGTATAGGGTGTGTTTCTTTGTATGTCAGATTAAATGAAAAATTTGTAAAAGCTGTGGACTTAGATGTTGATGAATTCTATGAAAATCTCAGCAAGATTGATTATATTCCATCAACTTCTCAGCCATCTGTTGAGGATTTTGAAGTAGTCTATAAAAATATGCTTGAAAAATATGATGAATTAATTTCTGTTCATATATCATCTAAATTGAGTGGAACGTACAACTCCGCATTGACTGCAGCTAAAAATATAGATGAGAAAAGAATTCACATTGTAGAAAGTTTTGAAGCAACTTGGGGATTAGGTTTCTTAGTGTTAGAATTGAAAAAATTGATAGATTCAGGAAATTATACAGTAGATGAATTAAAAAGTTTTGTTGAGCATTTTCATGAAAAAATAAATGTTTTTTTTACCGTAGGAGACTTAAACTATTTATACAAAGGTGGACGAATAGGAAGAGCTTCTGCATTTTTAGGTAGCATGCTTAATATAAAGCCACTTTTACAACTCAGTGAAGGTGAAATTATTCCAATAAAGAGAGTACGAGGATACACTAAAATCATAAAAGAAATTGCCACTTCTGCCATGGAAGATAAAGGTAACGGCGAACTGAAAAATATCGCTGTTTTGCATACAGGAAACCTTAAGGTTGGAGGAGATTTGTTAGAAGAAGTTGTTAAATTAGGTGTACCTCGTGAAAAGATCATTTTTGAACCTATGGACATAATTATAGGCATGCATTTAGGACCTTCTTCAGGTGGGATTATTACAACATGGGAGTGACTTATATATGAATATAGACGAAATAATGAGCATACTACCTCATAGATATCCGTTTTTACTTGTAGATGGTGTAATTGAAGTAACTGAAAATACTATAAAGGCATACAAAAATGTTAGTATAAATGAACCTTTTTTTCAAGGGCATTTCCCAAATTATCCTATTATGCCGGGTGTTTTAATTGTTGAGGGAATGGCACAAACTGCTGGAATATTACTTTTGAAAGATTTGAAAGATAATGTTATCCCTCTTTTTACAGGAATAGATAAGGCAAGATTTAAAAAAGAAGTTCGGCCAGGAGATAAAATTATATACGTTTTGAATGTTTTGCAAAAGAAAGCCGGAATGTTTAAGTTACAAGGTCAAGCTTTGGTAGAAGATAAAATATGTGTCTTAGCCGAAATAATGGTTGGAATCAAAAAAAGTTAGCCTATGGACTTTAGAAATGATAATTTTCAGAAAATGAGATTTTGAATTTAAAATGGGTCCGGGGCGGAGCCCTTCCCCTCTTTTTCGCTACACGTAGCGAAGAAGTTAAAGAAATTCATAGTTAGTAAGTATTAGAGTTATGGAAGTATTTTTGAAGAACTTTAAAACTAAAAGATTGGCAAAACTTAAGTTTTGAGATTTCTAAAGTAAGTAAAGTTAGCCTTATAGGAGGTATTTTGGTGAAATTAACAAACAATAAAATTGTTCAATTATTAAATATAAAATATCCTATTTTAGAAGGTGGCATGGCATGGGTTGGTACCGCAAAGTTAGCGGCAGCTGTTTCTAATGCAGGAGGATTGGGTACTATAGGTTCTGGAAATATGGATGCTTCTTTATTAAAAAAACAGATTGATACAATAAAACAATTAACGGATAAACCGTATGCCGTTAATGTGATCATGCTTAATCCTCATATTGATGAAGTAATAGATTTAATAATAAATGAAAAGGTACCTGTAGCAATCTTAGGAGCTGGAAATTCAAGTAAGTATATACCTAAATTGAAAGATAATGGTATAACAACATTAGCTGTTGTATCATCCGAAAATCTTGCTTTGAGATTAGAAAACGCTGGTGCTGATGCTATTATAGGCGAAGGAATGGAATGCGGTGGACACATCGGAGATGTTACAACAATGGTGTTAGTTAGAAAACTTGCCAGTATACTTTCTGTTCCAGTTATAGCTGCCGGGGGAATTGCTGATGGTCCAGGAGCTTTAGCTGCCTTTGTTTTAGGGGCTGAAGCTATACAAATGGGAACGAGATTCATAGCAACTTATGAATGTGAAGCTCATGAAACTTATAAAAGAAAAATATTAGAAGCTGGAATAAGAGATACAATTATAACAGGGCAAAAAATGGGGCATCCAGCTAGAATAATTAAAACACCTTTCGGAAAAAAGATTGCAAAACTGGAATCCTCTTCTCCTGAAGAAGCTGAAGAAGCATTGGTTGGAAGTCTAATGAAGGCTTTTGTATATGGAGACGAAGAACACGGCTCTTTTATGGCTGGACAATCCGTTGGCTTGATAAACGAAATAAAAAGTGTAAAAGAAGTTATAGATGACATAATGTCATATCTTGAAAAAAATCAAATTGTTGAAAGCGAAACTCGTTAAATTTGAAATAGTATTAGAGACTTTAGAAATGAAGCGTTTCGTAAAATAATCTTTTGAATTTATAGCGAGTTTTAAAATTTCCAAAGTGAGTAAATAGTATTCCTTGGAGGTGATATTGATTGAAATGCTTTGTATTTACAGGACAAGGATCACAGTATTTAGGTATGGGAAAAGATATCTTAGAAAAAAGGCCTGAATATAATATATATTTTGAAAAGGTAAAAGACAAAATAGGAGTCGATATTAAAAGTATTATATTTGGAAATGATGAAAAAGAATTAACTTTAACTCAAAATGCTCAAATAGCCATTCTCGTTGTGAGTTATATAAAATATTTATATGCCCTTGAGCAAGGTTTAAAACCTGATGTCGTAGCTGGTCATTCATTAGGAGAGTGGACAGCTATATTGGCAGCTAATGTTATAAGTTTTGAGGATGCTGTCGAAGCGGTATATTATCGTGGACTTTACATGAGTGAAGCATACGAACCTGGAAAAGGTGGAATGGCTGCTGTCATAGGAATGGACGCTCATGAAATTGAAAAAGTTTTAGAAAATTATCCAAATGTCCAAATTGCAAATTATAATTCTCCTTCTCAAATTGTGATAAGTGGTGAAATGGAAGAATTAACTATTTCCATGGAAAAACTTAAAGAAAATGGCGCAAAAAGAGTAATTCCTCTAAACGTTAGCGGCCCTTTTCATTCCAAATTTTTGAAAGCGGCTGAAGAAAGATTAAGACAAAAGATAAGCCATATAAAATTTATGAAACCGATTGTTCCCGTTGTTCAGAATGTCACTGCTAAATTTGAAACTGATCCAGAAATAATAAAAGAAAACATTATAAGACAAATAACTTCACCTGTTAGATGGATCGATTGTGTTGAAGAGTGCATAAAAAATGGAGTAGATGAATTCATAGAAATTGGTCCAACTAATGTTTTAACCAAATTTATAAAGCAAATAAATAAAGAAGTTAAACTGGTTAATATTTAAAAATAAGTATTTGATTTTATAACAGGTCCAGGGCAGAGCCCTCCCCCTCTCTTTCGCTACACGTAGCGAAGAAGTTAAAGAAATTCATAGTTAGTAAGTATTAGAGTTATGGAGATATTTTTGAAAAAATTTAAAACTAAAAGATTGGCAAAACTTAACTAAAGTGAGTATATTTAAAAAGAAAGTGAGGTTTATCCTTTGAAACTAAAAGATAAAATTGCTATTGTAACAGGTGGTTCCACTGGAATAGGAAAAGAAATTTCCCGCTTTTTTATAAAAGAAGGAGCTAAAGTAATTGCAATTTCTGTTGATGAATCCCCTCAAATAAATGAAAATGAAAAAACAGATTTTCCAGAAGGCAGCTTTGTTTATTATCATGCCGATATTACTGATTCATTAAAAATAAATGAGATAATTAATGAAATAGTTGATAAATATCAAAGAATAGATATTTTAGTAAATAATGCGGGAATGGCTAAAGATAATTTCCTTGTTATAATGAAAGAAGAAGATTTTGACAAAGTTATAGAGGTTAACTTAAAAGGTACTTTTGTAGTAACAAAAGCCGTGGCAAGAGCTATGAGAAAACAAAAATATGGAAATATTATAAGCATGGCAAGTGTTGTTGGAATAGAAGGAAATATAGGCCAAACCAATTATTCTGCCGCAAAAGCTGGAATAATTGGAATGACAAAATCTTGGGCAAAAGAGTTAACAATGAAAGGTGAAAATATTAGAGTCAACGCAATCGCTCCTGGTTTTGTAAGAACGGGAATGACAAAAAGTTTAAAAGAAGAAATTATTAATTATGTCGTTGATAATACATGCCTGAAAAGACTTGGGGAACCAGAAGACATAGCAAAATTAGCGGTTTTCCTAGCAAGTGACGACTCATCTTTCATAACAGGTCAAGTAATAAGAATAGATGGGGGATTAAGAATATAAATTTATTTTTAAAAAAACCGGATGCAATCTTTGGCATCCGGTTTTTATTTACAAGCAATTTTTTATCTTAAAATAAATGATAAACTTTAAATATAGAAACTGTTATTAAAGAAGTAACTGCCATTATTTTTATTAAAATATCAAGCGAAGGACCAACTGTGTCTTTTAAAGGATCTCCCACTGTATCTCCTACGACAGTTGCCTTATGGGCATCTGTCCCTTTAGCTTCGCCCTCAACGCCGCCTGATTCGATTCTTTTCTTAGCATTATCCCAAGCACCGCCAGAATTTGCAGTAAAAATTGCCAGCATAACACCGCTTAGAGTCGTACCTATTAAAAGACCTCCAACAAAATTAGGACCTAATATAAAACCAGAAATGATAGGAGTCAAAGTTGCGATTAAAGCCGGCATTTTGATTTGGCTCAATGCTCCCTCACTGCTTATTCTAATACATCTTTCGTAATCAGGGTCGACTTTTCCTTCCATCAATCCTGGAATTTCTCTGAATTGCCTTCTAACTTCATCAACCATCTTATTAGCAGCGTTAACTACAGCGTTAATCAAATAAGCACTAAAAAAGTAAGGTAACGCAGCTCCAAAAATTGCTCCTGCTATAGTTCGTGAATCCATCATATTCAAAAGTAAAATATTTTCTAAATGACCAATTCCTTCATCAGCAGGTCCTGCCTGTGAAAACACAAAAGAAGCAAATAAAGCAAGTGCAGCTAAGGCTGCAGAACCTATGGCAAATCCTTTTCCTATCGCAGCTGTTGTATTTCCTACAGCATCTAATTTGTCTGTTATTTCTCTAACTTCTGGTGGCAGTTTCGCCATTTCACTTATTCCACCAGCATTATCAGCAATAGGTCCATAAGAATCAACAGAAACGGTTGTTGCGACAAAAGAAAGCATCCCTAAAGCAGCCATAGCTACGCCGTATAATCCAGCAATTTCAAACGATATCAAGATACCTAACATCAATAGGAAAACAGGAAGAAGTACACTTCCCATTCCGAGAGCCAAGCCCTTTGTTATTACTATAGCTGGACCACCTTTTGCAAATTCACTGAGTTCTTTTGTAGGATGGTATTCGTCGTTCGTATAGTATTCAGCAACAAATCCCATTAATATTCCATCAACTATTCCTATTACAGCTGCTAACCAAGGCGAAAATGCTCCCAACCTAAATCCAACATTTTGAAATTCTAAAGATGATATACTGCTAAGATAAAAAAGTGACAGAAAAAATGTAATTATTATCGTTAAAAATGCAGATGTCATAAGTGAAGTATTCAAATCCTTATGAGGATTTTTTGTGGGTTTTCTTACAATAATATATAAAATACCGATCATAGATGCGATTAACCCAATGGAAATAAACAATATTGGAAAATACGTTAATTTTATAGTAGAATCATATGTTAAATTTTCAACCCCCAACAAAAAGGAAGTATATAAAATCAACACTATAGCAGATATTACTGCTCCAACATAACTTTCTAATAAATCTGCTCCAAGACCTGCGACATCTCCTACATTATCTCCAACATTGTCTGCAATAGTTGCAGGATTTCTTGGATCGTCTTCAGGAAGAGCCAATTCTGTTTTACCTACCAAGTCTGCCCCCATATCCGCAGCTTTTGTATAAACTCCTCCACCAACCCTATCAAACATAGCTATTATTGAACAACCAAGAGCATACCCAGAAACTGTCATTGTAAAAGGTATATAATTAATCCCCAACCAATTAACCTTTATAATAATATTTTCTGGTGAAAGTTGTCCTAACCAATTTCCAAAAATTATATAAACCAAAAATAATCCTAAAAGAGCTAACCCTGAAACACAAAGCCCCATAACACTACCGCCTTGAAAAGCTACTTTCAAAGTTTTACCGATATCTTTCTCCGTCCGGGCTTTATTACTAACTCTAACGTTAGCATAGGTCGCTATTTTCATACCTATGTATCCCGCTAATGCGCTCATAAAAGCTCCCATAACAAATGCAATACCAACATACCATTCAATCACAATAGCTAAAACTAAAGCGATAACAAAACCATAAATCGATAAAACCCTTAACTCATGATTGACAAAGGCATTAGCACCAACTCTAATTGCTTGCGCAATATGCTGCATTCTTTCGGTACCTTCGTCTAAAGCTACAACTTGCTTAAAATTTATACGTGCGAATATTAAAGCAAAAACTGGAATTAATGCAAAAACCCATAGAGCTCCCACTATTTCACCTCCACAACACCGTTTTTTTGTAAGTTTTATACAGAGATAAACTGCTTTAAGATAACTATTTAACACAATACCCCATTCTATTATATCATTTATTTGATAAACATTCATCATTGATTTTAAACGATTATGATAAATTATAAACGATTAATACCTATTATTCTAAAATAACACAGTTTTTCTAAGTGTTTTATATTACTTTTAATTTGATAAAATAGTATAAATTAATTTATTTTTCTAAAAGAAGATTTTGAATTTAAATGAGTTCAAGCGGTTAAACTTTTGAGAAACTAAAATAACCCAAAAGGAGGAATACAATTTGTTCTCAAACATAACAATTAAAGAATTTTTAGAAAAACTTTCTTCAAAAGAACCAACACCAGGGGGAGGAAGTGTAGCTGCGCTTGCTGGAGCATTAGCATCAAGTTTAGGATGTATGGTATCAAATCTAACTATCGGAAAGAAAAAGTATATGGACGTAGAAGAAGAAATAAAAAAAGTCTATAGTTTGTTAGAAGAATACCAAAACAAATTTTTAGAGGAAATGGAAGAAGACGCCAAAGCTTTCAACAAAGTAATCGAAGCACTTAAATTGCCTAAAAACACGGAAGAAGAGAAAAAAATACGTGAAGAAAAAATTCAAGAAGCTACTAAAGAAGCTACCTTAACTCCTTTAAAAATAGCACAAGATGCTTTGGAAGTTATGGAATTAACGGAAATAATAGTAAAAAAAGGATATAAAATGGCTTTAAGTGATGCAGCAATTGCTGGTATAATGGCAAAAACCGCTGTAATCAGTGGAATTTATAATGTAAAAATAAACTTGCCACTATTAAAAGATCAAGAATTTGTCAAAGAATTGAAAAGAAAAATTGAAAATATGGAAACCGAAGCAAATTTTTTGGAACTCAGAATTATTTCGGAAGTTACTTTATAATTTTTCTCAATTTTTTTTATTTATTTGCATTTAAAGTTAAATAAAGATAATTATTCTTGTTTAGCGTGCTCTTTCTTATATTATCAAATTTTGAAAAATCATTTAAATTTCGTATAATAAGGAAAAGAAGCGGTCTTTTAAAACTATATGAGAAAAAAATCATAGACAATTTAGAAATGAGAATTTTTTAAAATGAGATTTTGAATTTAAAATGGGTCCAGGGCGGAGCCCTCCCCCATTTATTCGGCACAAGTACCAAAGGGTTCGTAATTTTATGTTTTTAAAGGTAGTATATGAGAAAAAAATCACTTAAGGAGGGATAAAAATATGGAAGATAAAAAGAAGCTTAAAGAAGAATTAATTAAAAAGAAAAAGCTATTAGAAGCAGAAAAAATATCTATCGAAAAATATATGGGACCCTATGAACATGACGAATCGTTAGAAAATGAATGGGGAAGAATTAATAAGGAGCTAGAAGAAATAGAATCCAAATTAAATGAAATAGAAAACGAATTAGAAACATAAAAGCCAGCATTCAAACGCTGGCTTTTATGTGTAAGATTTTACAACTTCTTCTAAAATTTTATCATCTACTAATCCTTTTATTGTTTTTTGTCTTTTTACTCTTTCTCTTATATATGACGAAGATATCTCTAATATAGGACTTTCTAATTTTTTGAAGTTTAAGTTAGAATTTTTAAAGCCAGAATGATCACAATACCTTGGATAAACTATTAACTCTACTTTTTTGATAATATCTTTCCATCGATACCATTTCATAAAGTTTCTTAACGAGTCTTCTCCTATTAGTAGATTTATGTTTTTGTATGTTTTGGATAAATATTCCACAGTTTTTATAGTGTAAGAAGGAGAAGATAATTTTGCTTCTAAGTCACTTACATCAAAGTAACTTTCGTAAAAAACTTTTTGACACCATGAAAATCTAACATCAAACTTTTCTATGAACTCTTCTTTTTTATGCGGAGGAGAAAAAGCTGGTATAACAAAAAATTTTTCAGGTTGAAATTCATCATAAGCAAACTCAGCAATTATTCTATGAGCTATGTGTGGGGGGTTGAAACTTCCACCAAAAATAATTATCATATCATTTCTCCTTACTTAATCCGGAATATATTCAAACGCAAAATCCCCTATATATACAGTATCTCCTTCTTTTACACCTGATTCCATAAGTATCTTAGTTAATCCATTTTTCTCTAACGTGTCTAAAATTAATAATCGTGAATCTTTTTGGTTTATATCATATCTTGCAAGTAATTTCTCAACACTTTCACCCGCAACTTCAAAAACTTCTTCCCCCAATTTTACAATATTTATTCTAAAATGCGAATCAGGTTCAAACTTCACAGGAGTTATTTTTAACTTGGGTTTTTCAAACTTCTTTAGCTTTCTTTCAAGGTTTTTTTGTAAAGCAATTTTTTCCTGCTTCATTAAATCCCATACTCTTTCTATAAAAATATTGATATTTTCTCCAGTATAAGCAGAAATAGGAAAAATTTCTTTACCCGTTCTACTTTTAAAGTCAGAAAGTTTCCTTTCTAATTCTTCTTTTTCAACTGTATCCATTTTGTTTGCCACAATTAGTTCTTTCTTTTGTGAAAGAACATAAGAAAAACTTTCCAATTCTTTTCTTATTGCATAATAATCCTCAACAGGATCTTCTCTTTCTAACCCCGAGATATCTATTATATGTACAATTGCCAAACATCTTTCAACGTGTCTCAAAAATTTGTCTCCTAAACCTTTCCCAAGATGTGCGCCTTCTATTAATCCTGGTATATCCGCTACAACAAAAGAAGTGTTATCTTTTAGCTTTACAACACCAAGATTTGGAGTTATTGTTGTGAAAGGATAATCCGCTATTTCTACCTTTGCTTCAGATATTTTCGATATAAGTGTAGATTTTCCAACATTTGGATATCCTATCAAACCAACATCAGCTACAATTTTCAAAACTAATTTTAAAGTTTTCGATTCACCTTTTATACCTTTTTCTGCAATTTGTGGAACTTGTAATGTAGATGTGGCAAATTTTGCATTTCCGCGGCCACCTTTGCCACCTACTGCAACTACAACATATTGTTCTGGATGTTTCATATCTGCAATCAAAGCGTTATTTTCTTGATCGTAAACACATGTACCAACTGGTACTTCTATTATTAAATTTTTACCGGATTTTCCGAATCTCTTTTTGTTTTTTCCATTTTCTCCATTTGCAGCTTTGAATATCTTTTTATACTTAAAATCTATTAAAGTATTTTTATTTAAAGTTGATTTTATTATAATAGAGCCTCCATCTCCTCCATCTCCTCCATCAGGCCCACCTTTTTCTACATACTTTTCTCTTCTAAAACTTATTGCTCCGTCTCCTCCTTTTCCTGCCTGCACTTTAATAATCGCTTCATCTAAAAAATCTCCAATCAAAAACTACACCTCCATCTATTTGTTAAAAATTCTTTTTATAGAACTTTTATCGAGACCAAATTCTTCTACTTCAACATTTCCCAATGGCTCAACGTGAATTATTACATCTTTTATATATGGATTCATATTTTTCAATTCATTTTCTATTTTATATGCTAAATTATTAGCTTCTTTGACTGTCATTTCACCATTTACTTCTATATGCATCTCTATAAAATACACATATCCAGATTTTCTTACCCTTATTTTATGAGGATTATGTGCATCTTCAAACTTTTCAACCACTTCTAAAATATTAGAATATATTTCTCCTAACTCTCTTGAACTACCCATGAACTCATCAGATGTTTCTATAAACATTTCAATTCCTACTTTAAAAATAAAAATGGATACGATTATAGCAACAACTGGATCTACCCATTTAATGTCTAAAAATATATAACATAATATACCAATCAAAACAGACAAAGAAGTTAAGATGTCATTTCTCATATTTAACGCATCAGCAACTAACGAAGAACTCCTTATTTTATTGCCAATTACATACTTATATCTATACAGTGCAAACTTAGTGATGATAGAAATCAAGGAAATCCAAAAAACCAAAAACGGGCTTTCGATAAATGCTTCTCCCTTAACAAGGCTTTCAATAGCTCCTATTAAAACTTGGACACCAGCATAAATGATTATTAAAGACATTACTTTAGTAACTATAGTTTCAGCACGTTCATGACCAAAAGGATGGCTTTCATCTGCCGGCTTACTAGAAATTTTAGAAGCTATCAAAGTTAAAAACGATGTCATAATATCAGTAGCTGTATCTATTCCATCAGCCAAAATAGCTATACTTCCCGTAAAGAAAGCTATTAATAACTTTAAAAAAGCCAATAAACCATTTATAAATACTCCTATCCATGAGGCTTTAACTGCGGCTTTTTCTCTTTCTGAATTATTAAAAATTTGCTCTTTTTTTGAATTTTCAATCACTATAAAATCTCCTTAACTTACAAAACATTACCTTCGACTCATTATAAATTCAAAACACCGTTACTCTAAAGTCTTCATTTTTAAAGTTTTTATTTTATTAATACAGACATATATTATACCATAAAAAACCTTGTTGTGGTATAATAGAGTAGTGTAGAGATTAGAGACTTTAGAAATGAAAATTTTCAGAAAATAAGCTGAGGGGAATTTCTATTACATTTACCCCTTCGTAGAAGAGGAATGGCGGAGCTTCCCTCGGTACAAGTATCGAAAAACTAAAGAAATTAAGAATTAGTGAGGATTAGAAGGGGAGATGTTTTGTAAAAAAACCAACGTTAAGACATACATATAATAAGGATTTTGTAATTTCTAAAGTGAGTAGTGCAGAGATTAAAAGGAGAGTGAATAATATTAAAAGTTTAAATATAAACGGATTAATACCAAAAATACCTCTTATTCAAGGTGGAATGTCGGTTGGAATTTCACTGGATAATCTCGCATCAGCAGTAGCAAATGAAGGGGCGATAGGAATAATAGGAACAGCAGGGATAGGATTATTGGATGATAATCACGTGAAAAACGTTAAAGAAGCTAATATGGAAGGTTTAAAGAAAGTTATTAGAAAAGCTCGGGAAAAAACTAAAGGCATAATTGGTGTCAATATAATGACTGTTTTGACAGATTATAAAGAACTCGTAACTACTGCTATAAAAGAAGAAATTGACCTGATCATTTCAGGAGCAGGGTTACCGTTAAATTTGCCTTCTTTTCTTGAAGAAACCTCAAAAACTAAATTAGTTCCAATTGTATCATCTCTAAAAGCAGCTCAAATCATATTTAAAAAATGGTGGAATAACTACAAATATATTCCGGATGCATTTGTTTTGGAAGGACCAAAAGCCGGGGGACATCTTGGATACAAAAAAGAAAATTTAAATAAAAAAGAATATCAATTAGAGGCAACACTTCCTCAACTAGTAGATTTCACCGAAGAAATAAAGAAAAATTATGGTAAAGAAGTACCTGTAATAGCCGCTGGAGGTATAGATACTCCAGAAAAAGTGAGACAAATGTTTTCACTTGGAGCAAGCGGCATTCAAGTAGGCACACCATTTATTGCTACAAAAGAATGCGATGCAGATATAAAGTTTAAAGAAGCTTTAATTAATGCTAAAGAAGAAGATATAGTAATTATTGAAAGTCCCGTTGGTTTACCAGGAAGAGCTATCAAAAACAAATTTATAGAAGAAGTAGAAGCAGGGATAAGAAAACCATTTATATGTAATTTCCATTGTATTAAAACGTGTAATGTTTTTGATGCTCCTTATTGTATAGCTCAAGCTCTTTTAAACGCTGCAAAAGGTAATTTAGACGAAGGATTTGTCTTTACTGGCCAATACGGATATAAAATAAATAAAATTTCTACCGTAAAAGATGTAATTAACTATTTATTTCAAGAAATATAAACGATATTTTAAATCAACTTATAGAAGCACTGTCTCCTGATATATAACCGGTAGACCAAGCCCATTGCAAATTATAGCCACCGCTTTCTCCTGCTACATCCATAATTTCACCGGCAAAATACATGCCGGGAACAATCTTGGATTCTAAAGTGGTGGCATTAATTTCTTTTGTATTTATACCACCTAAAGTTACCTGAGATTTTTCCCAATTTTCGGTTCCAACAATCTCAAATTCCCAATTTTTTAAGTGATATGTGATAGTTTCATAATCATTAATCTTCAAAGACTTTATAGGAATATCTAAATCATCGTATCCCAACCGTTGAAAAAAGAATGGGATTAATCTTTCATCTATCATACTCGTTAAAAGTAATCTTAGCGGTTTTTCAGGTCTGGTTTCCATTTTTTTTAACAAAATATCTAACAATTCTTTAAGAGAAAAATTTAAAAAAGGATCAATTTTTATGAAGATTTGCCTTTTTTCCTCAAAATAATTGTGAACATAATTACTTATTTCTAATACAGAAATTCCACTCAAGGCATTGTTTTTAAAGAGAACTTCTCCAAAATAGCGGGGTGAAATTTCTTGTTGAGTTTCATCTGTTAAAACTGCTGAGCCTGTAAGTTTAGCACCAAATGTTTCGTTAGACAAGTTTTCTTTTATTTTTAATGGAACTAAACCCGGTACTGGTTTTATGATGCTATGCCCTAAACTTTCAAGAATATTCAGCATATTTCCATGTGAACCATATTGCGGAGAAGAAAGTCCTCCTGTTGCTACGATAACTCTGTCAGATTCAAAAGTTTTGTTAATACTTTTTAATAAAAACTTATCGGTTTCCTTTATGATATTTTTTATTTCATAATTAAGTATAGTTTCAACATTATTCTTTTTTAGTTCGTATAAAAAAAGAGTAACTATATCCTTCACCTTTTCTGTATAAGGAAAAAGTTTAGAATCAATTTGTTTGGACATAACTCCTAATTCTTCAAAAACACTTAAAGTTTGAACTATCCCAAACCTTTGAATAATTTTTCTAACAAAAGAAATATCATTACTGAAATAATGACTTTCGTCGTAATTAAAATTAGAAAAGTTCCCTCTTCCATTACTACTTGCTAAAAGTTTTTTTGCGAGTTTACCTTCTTTTTCAATGAGTCTAACTTCTGCCCCATTCCATGAAGATATGGTTGCAGCCATCAAACCCGAAGCCCCACCACCTATTACAGTAACTTTCATAAAAGATCCCTCTTTTCAGTTTAAATGTTGATGTCTTTTAACTTAATTTGCATAGAAAGAACTGTTTCTAACACTTTTTCGAGAGAATTAATACTTTTTATTAGTTCGTTGATAGTTTCTTTTGATTTTTCAAGATTATTAGTACTTTCAATTAAATCTTCTTTTTCTTTTAATAAATCACTAACCATCCTTTTCATAAAGTCTAAGTTAGCATCTAAAACCTCAAGAGCAGATCCTATAGACTTTGTTATAGTACTGAAAATCTTTTTCAAGCTATTAATAATTGTTTTAACTTCTTCAACTTCCAACTCTATGCTAGATATTTTGGAAGATATTTTACTTGAAGCACTGTTAGTTTCAGTTGAAAGTTTTTTAATTTCTTCAGCTACTACTGCAAAACCTCTTCCAATTTCACCGGCTCTGGCTGCTTCTATTGAGGCATTTATCGATAATATGTTTGTTTGCTTAGCAACGTTCTTAATTATATCGGTAAGGTCGTCTATTTCTTTAAAACTCCCCAAAACATTACTAACAGTATTTAAAGAATTAGCAATATTAATTTCCAATTCATTAAAATCATTACCAATATTACTAAATTTGGAAATTATTTCATTGTTTCTATTAGAAATATTTTCAACTTCTTTATTACTTTCATTGACAGTTTTATCAATAATATCAGAAGTTTCTTTAATGCTTCCAATTAACTCTAAAACATTACTTCCTATATCTGTTGTCATGTTTTTTGTTTGCTTAAATCTTTCACCTAAGACTTCATCAAGCTTTTCTATGAAGGAAATTAAAAGATTCTCATGATAAACACTTTGTGCTAACAATTTTATAGTATCTTTATATTTTTCGATTTCATCCATTATTTTTCATTCCCGTATATACTATCTATTAAATCTATCCCACATTTTATATTCTCAAACCATTTCAAAAATTCGTTGAATTGTTGTTTTTTGTATATAGCTCCATGTTGAGGAACCATTTGATCTATATCATACTTTTTTATAATACTTGCCAATTTCTTACAAGCTATATTAGAAGACATGTATCTTTTGTGAAATTCTTCTATATATTTTATATGTTCATTGAAGTTTTCTACATATATTTTTTCTTGATTTTTTGGAAATACAGATACACCTATATCTCCAGAAAAAAGTATTTTAGACAATGGATCATATAAAATAAGATTACCAGTTGAATGTAGAAAATGCGCCGGAATAATTATTAGTTCTTCTCCATCTTTGAACTTTATTTTGCCGCCTTTGTCTTCTATCGGCACTATTTTATCATTTTTGAAAACACCAAAGTGAGGTAAAAATCTTTCCCATAACTTAGATATATAAAATTTTGCATCTACAACTGTATCCCAAAGAGTTATACCAGAAGATACGTCCGGATCTTGGTGAGTATAGAAAATATGTTTGATTTTTCCTAAATCTATAAATTCTACAACACTTGCAAGAACTCTTGGAAAAACATGAACTCCTCCTGGATCTAACAGCACGCCTTCTTCTTTATGAATTATCAAATATTGGTTTGTAGGTATACTTTCAATACTTTTTCTTTCAGAGCCCAAAAAAATGAATTTATGTTCACCGTTGTCAAATAATGTGATTACATTATTATTCAAAATTAATTCCTCCTTTTGCAAAATTATTTCTCACTTTAAATTCAAAATTGATCTATTCAACACATTGTATCAAAAAAAGAAAATATGGCACCACTTATATATCTAATTATGCTAAAAGGGTCTCTTTTTCACTCATAATTGACAGTTAATAAAAATTCTGCTATAATTAAATTTGTAATTTAAAAGCCCCTGTAGTTCAACGGATAGAACGGTGGATTCCTAATCCGCAAATGAAGGTTCGACTCCTTCCAGGGGCACTTTTTTATAATCTTTGAGATGGATAATAATGGATTTCTCCACTATTTGTTACTGAGATTACATCTATTTGAACTTCTTCAAAGTTAATATTTTTATGAGTGTTAATAAAAAAGTTCCCCACTTTCATTATCTTATTCAATTTTTTAGCATTTACTCTATAGGCAGGATCGCCAAAAGTATTTATTCCACCTTTAACCTCAATAAAATGAAGAATTCCATCTTTTTTAGCAATTATATCAATTTCACCATATTTGCATAAAAAGTTTCTAACTATAATATAAAAACCTTTGCTTAACAAATAAGAAGCTGCCAAATCTTCATATTTTCCTCCTTTTTGATTCATCAAAAACACAATCTTTTTATTTGCTATATATGTATGCCGGGGACTCTTAATAAACCATTCTTAATTTCAGGAAAATTTTTTGTAATGAGATCTTTATCTTCAAATTTATCAACTTCGTCTTTTCTAAGTATAAACTCAGAAATTTCAATCGGAGAAATCATTTCATCAACTTCTTCGACATTTATATTATTAAGAATTTCCATATACTTCAGCAAATCATTTAAATCATTTTTTATTCTTTCCTCTTCTTTTTCATTCAATGAAATATTAGACAACTTTTCCAGTTTTTTTATAAGTTCGTCGTTTATTTGCATATTTTCTCACCTCATTCAACATTTAAAACTAATTTAAATTTTCCTTTTTCCAACTTCATTTCTTTTATTTTCATAATTTTAATCAAAGGCTTTTCCGGAACATTAACTTCAATTTCTTTTTCATCTATTTTTATAAAATCCGGAATATCTTCACTTTTTAACATTCTTGAAGGTAAATTATGTTCAAAAACAAAACGACCAGCAATATTTTTCGGATAAGATTTTATTTTCAAGTAATAATTAAACATTAATATCTGCAATATAACTTTATTTTCATCAAATACAACTTTAGATATATGAGTAAAAATTTTCTTTAAAAATGAAAATTTACTATTTTCCAAAAGTTTAGCAATTAACTCCATTGCCATTTCTTGATCTACTTCAAAAATTGCCTCTTTCAACTTCATCTACCTACTTCCTAAGTTCGAGATCAATTTCAAATTTTCCATCTTTAAGAATAAATTGGGAAATTTTTATAGATCTTAATAATGAATCAAGGATAGGATTTATTTTAATCTTTTTAAAATCCACAGAAATTTCATAATCTTTTGAATAAATGGCTTCACTGTACTCTGAAAGTATATAAAAAACTCCTTCTAATATCTTTCTAACCCCTTCATCTCCACTTAAAGCAAGAATCAATTTACCGTCTTCCAAATCTTGAGGTCTTTCTAAAATTTTGATAAGAGATTCGAGCTTAGATTCTCTACCTAAAAGTCGCACTTCCATTTGAAATTTTATTCCGTTTTCTCTTAATTGAACATTTAGATTCTTTAACCCCTGTATTTGTGTGTTTTCCTCTATCATCTTATCCATCAAAGAATTTATAAATTCTTCATCAATGGATATTTTTAATTTCCCCAACTTAGATCTTCCCTTCTTTTATATTTTTTAAAAGCTGATCATTCAAATTTAATTATAACATAAATAAATTGATTAATTTTTAGTTTTTTTAGTTATATGGTAAAATAAAATTGTACTAAGGACTCTATAAAATTTTTGTTTTCAAGATACAGATACTTTAAAAATAAAAAGGAGTAGGAGAGATGGAATTACCTGATTTTTTTATCAATGGAGCATTTGAAAATTTTTATTATTTACTCACGAACTCTATTTTTATTCTTTTACCAATTTCAATCTTTTTGTTGCTATTTCCAAAAATTTCTTCAAAAGTCAACATTTTTCTGTTAGGGATATATATGTCCTATTCTATTTTTATACCATATTTATTAAAGCTTCCTTTTTTTGCTAATTTTATTAATTCCGTAGGTGATTATAATTTTATCGTATTTTTAATCCTTAGCATACTGTTAGCTTTTGTATTCTACTATCTTGTAAAAGTTGCAATTGCTTTGGGAGGATTTTTACTTGGTGGTTTAATTGGATATTTTATTGGAAGTCTCATCATTTCTTCACAGGCAGAATGGATAAATAATTTACCGTTTCCAGCTACTTATATTCCTTGGATAATTTTTGCAGTAATAGGTATAATAATAACAATAGCTTTTGCAAAAAATTATAATGTTATAATTTCTTCTCTTTCTGTAATATTTGGAGCTTTTATTCTATCTTTTTATACTATATACCTTTTAGAAAAATATACTTCTGTCGTTATTGGTGACAATTCTTTATTAGAAGGATGGAGTTTTTTAAGCCAGCCAGAATTTCTTAGTATATTTATAGTTCTAATAATATATATTACCATAGGTTTTTATCTAGCTTTTCGGACAAATAAAAGTACACAAAAATCTTAACACTTTTAATTTTTGAAAAAATATGAATTAAGATAGTATCTTTTTTGGAGGAATTTAAATTTAATGATAATCTTTGATACCGATAAATTTTATACCCTGATAAGACAAATAGAAAAATTAAAAGAAAGCATAGAAGATCAAGTTGAAAAAAGATTTCAAGAATTTAAAAATATTGGCGAAAAAGGTGACAAATTAGATTTATATAGCGAGCTTTGTTTTTGTATATTGACGGCAAACTGGAAAGCAAAAGGCGGTATTAAAGCTCAGCAAGTTATTTCTAAATCGGGATTTGCAACGTTTAGTGAAGAAGAATTAATTAAAAAATTAAAAGAAATTGGTCATAGATTTCCTAACACTCGTGCAAAATATATTATTCAAAATAGATGGATAATTAAAGATTTAAAAAGTCTATTAAAGCAAGATGTTTATCAAACAAGAAAATTTCTTGTCAAAAACGTAAAAGGAATTGGATGGAAAGAAGCGAGTCATTTCCTTAGGAATGTTGGTTTTGAAAATATAGCCATAATTGATAAACATATCTTAAGAATAATGAAATCTTATAATTTGATCGAAGATCTCCCTAAAAGTGGGTGGAATGAGAAAAAATATATAAGTATGGAAAATATACTTAAAGAATTATCTAAAATTTCTCATATTTCTCTAGGAAAATTAGATCTTTATCTTTGGTATATAGAAACAGGTAGCATCGACAAGTGAAAAATTTTAACATTTTTACACTATATAATTCATAAAAATTCGCTAAAATCTACAGGAAAGCGAATTTTTTGTACATAATAAAAAAATATTTCATATGCAATACTGATTATATAATACGATAACATATATTGAAAGGAGGGAAAAAATTGCCATTATATAAATATCGATGTTCAAATTGTGGATATGAATTTACAATACTTCATTCTATGAATGAAAAACCTGACATAACATGTGAATTATGTGGTGGAAAAGCAGAAAAAATGATAGGTAAAGTTGGAATATCTTTTAAAGGTAGTGGTTTTTATTTAACGGATTCCAAAAAAGGAAATTCTAATTCTCCTTTAAAGGATAATAAAAATGAAACTTCTAATGAAAAAGTTACCAATTAAGCTTTAAGTTATAACGTTGTTTAATCATTAAGGTTGACATTTTTAATTCTTTATTGTATAATTGGTTTCGGTATTTAGGGCCATTAGCTCAGTTGGTAGAGCGGCTGACTCTTAATCAGTAGGTCGTGGGTTCGAATCCCGCATGGCCCACCAACAAAAATATTATTAATTAAGTGGAAGTCACCCATATTTGAACTTCCCACCTCCGGAGTAAATAATATCCGATAGGGGTACCCAAAATTATTTAAACAGTTTATTAAACAAAATACAAATTAGAAATGGGTGACGTAATGTTACCCATTTTATTTTTGTAAATTTTAAAGGAAGGTGATTCTATATAAGCGATAAAGTCGCTAAAAATGAAGAGATCAAGGCAAGAAAGGTTCTTTTGATTGATCAAAATGGTAACAAAGTAGGTGAAGTTAGCACTAAAGAAGCCTTAAAAATGGCACAGCAAGTAGGCCTTGATTTAGTTCTTGTTTCTCCTGATTCAAAACCACCAGTTGCAAGAATGATGGACTACGGAAAATATTTATATGAAAAAGAGAAAAAAGAGAAATTAGCAAAGAAAAAACAGAAAAAACAAGTAGTCAAAGAAATGAAGTTTAGATTAAGAATAGACGATCATGATTTTAATACGAAATTAAAAAAGATCCGTGATTTCTTGGAAGATGGTCAAAAAGTCAGAGTTGTGGTAATGTTTTTGGGAAGAGATATTATGTTTAAAGATAAAGGAAAAGAACTTTTAGAGAAGGTTATAGCTCAAACAACTGATATTGCAAAAGTTTCGAGAGAGATAAAACTTATAGGAAAAGACATGGACGTTATTTTAGAACCTATTAATGAAAAAATAAAAAATTAATTAGTAAAGAAATGGACAAATTTATTCTGACTTTAAAAATGTGAATTTTCTAAAAATAAGGTTTTTAATTTATTATGGGTTTATGACATCTTAGAATTTTAAAATCAGTAAAAACCTATGTTAAGGAGGATATTAAATGGCAAAAATAAAAATAAAAACTAAAAGTTCTGCAAAAAAGAGATTTAAAGTGACAAAGACAGGTAAAATCTTTAGACATAGAAGTCATGTAGGACACAATACCGGTTTTAAAAGTAGTAAACATATGAATAGATTGACTAAAGAGGTAGAAGTTCCAAAAGAATTAAAAGAACATGCAAAAAAAGCTCTTGGTTTAAAGGGATAGAAATTTATCTTAAATTAAATCTTAAATAATGAGGTGAGCAAAACATGAGAATAAAGAGATCTGTGAATGCCCGAAAAAAAAGAAAGAAATTTTTAAAAGCAGCTAAAGGTTATAGAGGAACTTTAAGCAGACGTTATAAGCTAGCAAGACAACAATTTTATAAATCTGGTAAATATTCTTTTGCAGGTAGAAAAGAGAAAAAAAGTAACTACAGAAAATTATGGATAACTAGAATCAACGCTGCAGCAAGAGCTCAAGGATTGAAATACAATGAGTTTATTCATGGATTAAAATTGGCGAATGTTAATATAAATAGAAAAATGCTTTCAGAACTCGCAATTTATGATTCAGATACATTCAATCAATATGTAGATATTGCGAAAAAAGCGCTTACAACAAATACTCAATCTTAATAATTATAAAAAAGGACGGTTACCCGTCCTTTCTTTATTTTCCACCTACACTTAAATCTTTTATCAACATCGTTGAGCCTGAAACAGGACCAAAGTATTTAAAATCCGTTCCGATAGCTTCTAAATTATTCAACAACTCTGATAAAGTCCCTGCCAGCGTCATCCCTCTAAAACTACCTACAAATTCTCCATTTTCTATAACTCTTCCACTTATTTGAACTGAAAATCTGCCTGAACTTGGATCAGTGGTATGCATACCCATTATATTTGTTACATACAAAGCTTTTGAAACATTCAATATTTCTTTTTTTGTCTCATTAGCAATAAAGTGTAAATTAATTGTTCCTATCGAAGGATTAGGAGAATTAACGGAAGAAAAAGCGTTACCAGTTGGTTTAGCACCAAACTTATTTGCCGAATATATATTATGTAAATAAGTTTTTAAGATGCCCTTTTCAATAACATTAAATCTCGATGTATTTGTTCCTTCGTTATCGAAAGAAGTTATTATAGGAGCAGAACCATTCATTGGATCATGAATAAGAGTAACTTTTTTATTTGCAACTTCTTGATTCAACTTTTCTCTCAAAAAAGATTTCCCTTTATAGACATTTTCACCTGATAAAGGAGTAACTAAGGTTCCTATGAAGTTCGCAGAAGCGAAAGGACTCATAATTATATCATATCTACCAGATTTTAAAACTTCGGCATTAAGTCCAGAAATAGCAAATTCTACCGAGTTTTTTACAATTCTATCTATATCAATGAGTCTCACGCTTTGTGCAACTTCAAAGTCAAAACCGAAAGAAGATTTTTCTCCCTCTATAGCTGCTAAACTAACAGAACTTGAGGCATTTGTAAACAATGCATTTTTATACAAGCCATTAGTATTGACAAAATATATTCTTGTAAGTGATGTTTCATACTCTGCACCACGTACAAACTTAATCCTTTCGTCCGCATTTTTGGCTTTCTTTTCTAAATTTTCAGCAAGTTTCATAACTTCATTCAAATTCATATCTTTTGTGTCCATATCAAAGGCCCAATCAATATATGTAAATTCTTTATCATCTGAAATATCGTTCGCTTCATCTTCTTGTGTATATTTAACCATATCAATCGCTTTTTCTAATGCTTGCATTATACCTTCTTGAGTCAATATATTTGTTGAAGAAGTAGATGTTTTTCCGTCTTTTGTTATAACTTTAATTCCTACATTACCTATTTCGCCTTCACTTAATTGTTCTAATTTTCCATTGCTGAAAGAAGCTATTTTGTTTTCAACTGAAAATACGTTTATTTGACCTTTTAATCCCTTATTCACTAAATTAATTATGGCTTTATCAAGTATCTGTTTTATAGTCATTATTTACTTCCTCCTTTTACAATTCCACCAACAATAAGTTTTGGAATTCTTATTGTAGGCTGAGCATCTGACACAGGCGCCCCTTGCCCATCCTTCCCGCACGTTCCAACTCCATAACCCAAATCGTTACCTACCATATCAATACTTTCAAGAACTTTTAAACCATTACCTACTAAACTTGCTCCCCTAATGGAGTTTTTCAATTCTCCATTTTCTATAATATAACCTTCGTCAACACCAAATTGAAAATCTCCACTTATAACATCAACCTGACCTCCACCCATCTTTCTTACAAAAATACCATACTTTACAGATTTTATAATATCTTCAGGATTATCCTTACCTGGCAAAATCATTGTATTTCTCATTCTAACAATCGGCAATACCATATAAGACTCTCTTCTCCCATTTCCTGTAGATTCAACATTAAATTTCTTTGCAGTTATTTTAGAATGCATATAGCCTTTTAAAATACCATTTTCTATTAATACAGTCCTTTTTGTTGGAGTACCTTCGTCATCGTAATTAAGTGTCCCTCTTTTATTTTTATCAGTTCCATCATCAACCACATTAATTTTTTCTGAAGCAATCTTTTTACCTACTTTATCTCTGTAAACAGAACCAGATAAAACTAAATCTGCTTCCATTCCATGGCCACAGGCTTCATGAATCATTGTTCCGCCTGCCTCAGAAGAAAGAACCACCGTAAACTCACCTGCCGGAGCATCTTCTCCTTCTATCTGTGAAACTACCTGTCTCACAACATCTTTCGTTAATTTTTCAATCATTTCATCCGTAAAAAATTCGAATCCCATGTTAGCTGCATCAGAAGAGTATCCTCTGTACAAATTCCCATTGTTATCTTCTGCGTATACAATCACCGAATAAACAGGGTAATTTCTTATATCTTCAACTATTTTCCCTTCAGAATTTATGACTTTAACTTTTCTACTACTGTCAGAATAAGAAACAGTAATTTGTTTTATTCTTTTATCAGCATTTTTTAATAAATTAACACCTTTAAGAACTTTCTCGATTTTTTCATCGATTGATACCGTATCAAATGGTATTTTAAAAGGAGAAAAATCTATTTTTTCTTTTTCTTCAAGATTTTCAACCTTTATGATACTTTCACTGTTAAACCTTTCAGAAGCTATCTTTTTTAAAGTATCAGCCAAACTTTTAAGATTTTCAAATGTTGGGTCGTTCGTATGTGCAAACACAGTTTCATCTTCTGATACAACTCTTATACTTGCACCTTTTCTACTCGAAAAATTAACTTTTTCTATTTTCCCATTGTCATATAAAATATTTGTTCCAAAAACATCTTCATAAAAGATTTCTGAATATTCTCCACCTGAAGATAAAGAATTATTCAATATTTCTAAATACTGTTGCTTGCTTAAATTCACTATTTTTCCCTCCAATCTTCTTTTCAAGATAGTTAACTTTCCTTATTATACTTATTATACTACAATTACTATATAAATCTAAATTATATAGCTAAATTCCATTCCAATTCAGTCTTATTAAGGCTCCTTGTTCATCAGGCCAAGATTTCGCCGATATCTTCCTTCCAGATTCCATCTCACAATGGACATACTTGCCTTTGACTAATTGTTGTCACTATCAAACCCATAGCGGACTTTCACCATCAAGCTATCACACATGTAGAGTTCACTCTAAAAATAAGACGTCCGAGTTGGACGTCTTTTTCTTTCAAACTTAGAACCAATTGTGCTTTCATAAAAGGACCTGCTATCTGCCCATCTCCTGGTTTTATTTTAGAATTTCTTTTAGTTCGTCTAATGTGATTTCAAAGAATTTCTCCATTAGTTTATTTATCTTTTCTTCGCTTGCTTTTCTTATTTTTTCTTCCAACTCTTTAGTCAAATCTTTGCCATATTTTACTTTTAGAAGATTTATTAATGTTTCCTTTTCTCCTTCAAGTTTGCCCTTCTCAATACCTTTTTCAATACCTTTTTTAATACCTTCTTCTCTCAACTTTTCAGCTATTGACATTATCAATTCACCCCTTTCAACTGATTCTTCTTTTGCTACTTTTTCCATTTCTTCTATCTCAATGTCATCTTTTGTATCCAACAAATATTTTAAACATATCTCAAATACTTCATCAGCTTTTTCTTTGTCTTGCATTTTGTTCGTTAGTTCTACCATTAGCTTAAATGCTTTGTAAAATCGTTCTTTGTCTTTTTCAAATGCACTTCTCATCACTTCTATTACTAATCTTGTGTATGCTTCTCCTGCTATTTTTGCTTTCGATTTCGGCGAAAAGTCGTATATTTCATATTCATAGCTCGGTATGTATCTTTTCATTCCTTCGGGTATGTCTTTGACTCCTTCAATTAGGTTTATTAAATTCGTTTCTATGTTCCATATCGTTTCTCCATGGTATACTACTATCGGTATTATTATTGGTATCTTGTTTTTCGTTTTGTCGTATTTTTCTTCCCATATTTTGAGCATGTATTTTAATAATTGGAATATGACTTTCTTGTCTTTATAACTCTTGTGCTCAAATAATATGTATATATATCCTTCATTGTTGTTTATTTTGGTTTTCCATAATAAATCTGATTGCACATTTTGGAACTCTTCATCAACATAACTTCCATTTTCTTTTTCTATATGTTCTAAGTCTATCGCTTGTGCTACATTTTTTGGTAGATAGTTTTTTAAGAAGTCTTTTGCTATTTCTATGTCTCCAAAGTTCCTTTTGAAAAAAGCATCGTGTGGATTGTTTATTTCATTCATTAATTGTCCTCTCTTTTAGTTATTTTGAGATTAATAAATAACAATTTTCTTGTTAGTTAAATTATATCATAGAAATAAAAAATCTTCTTTGATTTATAAATCTAAAAAATGGGCTCCTTGTTCATCAGGCCAGGATTTCGCCGATATCTTCCTTACAGATTCCATCTCACAATGGACATACTTGCCTTTGGCTAATTGTTGCCACTGTCAAACCCATAGCAAACTTTCACCATCAAGCTATCACACATGTAGAGCTCACCCAAATAAAAAGGCTTTGAAGAAATCAAAGCCTTTTGTTTTTCAAATACGATGTTTCCTATATTGTTTTAATATCAAATGTTTTAGCAACTGTTTCTAAGACATTTGGAGAAAGAAAAGCAGGTAATGTTGGACCTAACCTTATTCCCTTTACTCCCATATAAAGTAGAGCAAGTAAAACTGCTACAGCTTTTTGTTCGTACCATGCGATGTTATATTCAATCGGAAGTTCATTAATATCGTTTAATCCAAAAGCTTCTTTTAATTTTAGAGCTGTTAATACTAACGAGTAAGAATCATTGCATTGTCCAGCATCTATAACTCTTGGTATTCCATCTATATCTCCTAAATCAAGCATGTTGTATCTGTACTTAGCACATCCTGCTGTAAGAATAACAGTATCTTGTGGAAGTTCTTTTGCAAAATTCGTATAGTAATTTCTTTCTTTGTTTCTTCCGTCACAACCACCCATAACATAGAACTTTGATATTTTTCCAGTTTTCACAGCTTCAACAATTTTGTCTGCTACTTTAACAGTTTGTTCATGCGCAAACCCTATAGTAATCTTTTTTCCTTCCCTTTTTTTAATTGGACCAATTTCTAATGCCTTTTTTATTACTGGTGAAAAATCTTTATGTCCATCATCTTTTCTATTTGGAATATGAGTTACTTCTGGCCAACCAACAAGTCCTGTTGTAAATATTATGTCTTTGTAAGATTCTCTTGGTTTTTGGATACAATTAGTTGTCATGACTATAGCTCCACCGAATTCCTCAAATTCTTGTTGTTGCTTCCACCAAGAGCCCCCGTAATTTCCAACCAAATGATCATATTTTTTTAGTTCTGGATAAGCATTCGCAGGAAGCATCTCACCATGAGTATATACTTTTATTCCTGTACCTTTTGTTTGTTCTAAAATTTCATAAAGGTCCAAAAGATCGTGTCCACTTACTAATATTGCTGGTGCTTCATATGTTCCTGTGTAAACTTCTGTTATTTCTGGATTTCCAAAACGGGAAGTATTTGCTTCATCTAATAAGGCCATAGCATTAACAGCATATTTACCGGTTTCTAAAACCAAATTTGTTAATTCTTCAGCTGTTATATCATCACGCAAACTTTGGGCTAAAGCCTTTTCAATGAAAGCGAGAATATCTTCGTTAGAATTTTTTAATACATACGCATGATCAGTATAAGCTGCAACACCTTTTAATCCAAATAATAGAAAACTCTTTAAAGATCTTATATCTTCGTTTTCTTCTGATAAAATACCAATTTCTTCTGCTTTTTCAAGGTATTCATCTTTTGTTTTCTCTTGAGGAGTCCATATTGCCGCACCAGGTACTTCTTCGTTAAATATTTTCCCATATTTCCTTTTATAAGCTTCTTTAAATTTGTTTTCTATTATATTTCTTTTTTCAAGAGCTTCATTTATATATTCCACAATTCTTTCTTCATCAAAATTGACATTTGTTATAGTTACAAATAATCCTTCTGCTACGTAAAGATCCACATCAAGATCTTCTGTGTTTAATTCTCGAGCCTTAGTTGCCCAATACGATACTCCTTTTAATATATAAATCAATAAATCCTGTAAATTAGAAGTTTCTAATGTTTTTCCACAAATACCAGAAAATACACATCCTTCGTTGTTCAAAGCTTCTTGACACTGATAGCAAAACATTTCCATTGTTGTTTAAGCCTCCTTTGTAAAATTAAATAATACTTACTTTAGAAATTCTAAAATCCTTATTATATATATGTTTTAACACCGATTTTTTTACAAAATACCTTCCTACTTTTAGTCTTTACTAATTCCTAATTTCTTCACCTTTTTTAGTACTTGTATCAAAGAAAGGGAAGAGGGCTGTGTCCTGGACCCATTTTAAATTCAAAAGCTTATTTTTTGAAAATTATCATTTCTAAGGTACCTAAAAATTAAATAATTTATATTTTTAAGTCTTTATCATAGTTAAAATCATTTTAAATTCATTTTTTGCAGTTAATCGATGAGGGTGGTTTGCTGGCATTATGATTGCTTCTCCTTCTTTAACATTATAGAATTTTCCATCTATAATAATTTCTGCCTCGCCATCTAAAACATGAACTAATGCATCATAAGGTGCTGTGTGTTCACTCAATCCTTGTTCTTTAGTAAAAGCAAACAATGTTACTGTTCCCGTTGGCTTATCAATAATAGTTCTACTGACAACATTCCCCTGTTGATAACCAACTAAATCTTTGAGAATAGAAACGTTATTTAATAAAACTTTGTCGATTTCTTTATTAGGCATATATTTATCCCCTTTTGTATTTCTAGTTTAATTCAAGTATAATAAATATGAATGCTTTTTTCAGTAACATATGTTACACATATTCATTAGGAATTTTAGGGAGGCAAGAAATATGGACAGAGTCATCGATAAAATAAGTAAAATAAATATTTTTTCAAATTTTACTAAAGGTGAATTACTTAAAATATTTGATAATATACCTTATTCGGTAAAAGAATATTCAAAAGGAACTTTAATAAGAAATTCTGGAGAAAGGGTAGAAGAGTTTATGATATTGGTCAATGGTGAAGTGATTACAGAAATGATCGATTTTAATGGAAAATCTTTAGAAATTGAAAGAGTAAAAGCACCTGATATCTTAGCCTCTGCTTTACTTTTTGCAAAAGAAAATTACTTACCCGTAGATGTAATAGCAGCCACCAATGTAATTTTAATTTATATTGAAAAGAAATATTTGATTAAATCTTTCAAAGAAAACTCTGATTTTTTATTGTCTTTTTTAGAAGACGTTGGAGAAAAATTCAATTATGTAACGGAAAAATTACGAATAACTTCTTTTCATACTATAAGGGAAAAAATCACAATGTATCTTTTAAATTTATATAATAAACAAAATAAACCTAAAGAGATTACAATTCCTCTCACAATGGATGAACTTGCCAGTTTGTTTGGCGTAGCTAGACCTTCTTTATCAAGAGTTATTTCAGAAATGCAAAAGGAAGGTTTATTTGAAAAGAAAGGAGATAAAGTGATTTTAAATAATTTAAAGAAACCAATATGATATAATAAAGAATTAGAAAGCACAGGTATTTTAAAAAATGAAACTTTCTGAAAATAATCTTTTGAATTTAAAATGGGTTCAGGGCACAACCCTCTCCCCCTTTCTTGGCTACAAGTACCTAAAAAAGTTAAAAGAGTTAAATGTGGACTTTAGAAATTATAATTTTTTAGAAATAAGCATTTGAATTTAAAATGGGTCCAAGGCACAGCCCTCTCCCCTTCCTTGGCTACAAGTACCAAAAAAGTTAAAAAAATTCCGAGTTAGTAAGGATTAGAATTAGGAAAAATTTTAGAATTTCTAAAGTGAGTAAAATAAAAAGTATTGAAGGAGGTTAAATAGATGGAGATCTTTTTAGACACAGCGAATATTGAAGAAATTAGAAAAGGAGTAGATTGGGGAATAGTAGATGGAGTTACAACAAATCCTACCTTAGTTTCAAAAGAAAACGCAATTTTCGAAGAAAGAATAAAAGAAATTTGTGAAGTAGTTCAAGGACCTGTAAGTGCTGAAGTTGTATCTACTAAATATGAAGGAATGGTAAAAGAAGCCGAAGCATTAGCAAAATTAAGTGAATTTGTTGTTGTAAAAATACCTCTGATTCCTGATGGAATAAAGGCAATCAAAACACTATCAAAAAAAGGAATACAAACAAATGCGACTCTCGTTTTTAGCCCTTTACAAGCATTACTTGCAGCGAAAGCAGGAGCAACATACGTTAGTCCATTTATCGGAAGAATGGATGATATAGGCAACACTGGCATGACAATAGTTGGGGAAATAATGGAAATTTTTGACAATTATGGATACAACACTAAAGTAATAGTTGCAAGTGTAAGGCATCCTCAACACGTTTTAGAAGCAGGGTTGATCGGAGCACATGTAGTAACAATGCCGTTTGATGTATTGGAAAAGATGTTCAAACATCCTATGACAGATATAGGACTTGAAAGATTTTTACAAGATTGGAAAAAATATCAAGATTACATGGCTAATAAAAAATAAAATTAAAGCTCGCAACTCAACGCGGGCTTTTTTGTTTTATTATTTTCTAAAGTATTAAAAACAAGGTAACAACTAAATATCCTACTAAAGAAAAAATAATTGGAATCATTATTTTTTTAATTACTGAGAAAATAGTGACACCAAAGTATTTTGAAGTAAGTAAAAGGCATAAATGAACGGGGGAAATCAAAACACCTACCACGGAAAAGAAATAAGTTGTAATTGCAACAGGCATTAAAGGAATAATGCCTGCTTCAACAAAAGACAAAGCAATAGGCATAGTTACGGCAAATCCTGCCTGAGTTATTCCGGTAATCAAGCCAATAACTATTGGAGATAATATTATAATCCACCAAGGGCTTACACCGAAGGCTGTTAGGTTATCAACGAAATCGTTAGACAAATTAGAAGCAGATATAAAATTTTTGTACCAAAACACAAACAAAAGTAAAGCGATCGTTTCCCATCTTATATTTAGAAAATCTTTATAATTTTTATGATAAACACAATAAAGTGTAGATACTAATAGCACTACAAACCAGCCAGGAATAGAAATAATGACTCCTACTATGATTATCAAAATAGGGAAGACTGATTTAATAGCTTGCTTCCACAACGTTTTGTCGCTCTTCCATCTTATCTTTCCATTTTTGAAATAAATCCATCCTCCAATTATTGCAAACAATCCTATTGGTAATTGAATTATCAATAATTTTGTTAACGTTATTCCAGTCAAAGCACTTTCTAACAATAAAGCAGGATATAATATCCAAAAAAACTCCATACTACGTCTGAACCAATAATTCATAGCAGTAACTTCTATTCTATTTAAATTATTTTCATCTGCAATATCTTTAACCATAGGTGCAGTAAACATGGCTCCACCAGGCGTTGGTAGTAAGCCTAATAACATAGGCATTAATCCAATTGCTTGCTTAGGAGTAAACAAGTATTTTATACTATTTGCAAAACTTTGAGAATTTCCGCTTGCTTTCATTGTATCTGATAGTAAATAAATTCCGTATATTACGATAATTATTTCATAAAAATCTTTTTGAGTTAAAGTTTGCAAAAAACTTTTTCCAATATATTCTAAATTCAAAGAAACTAAGGCAGTAACTATGGTAGCTATTAATATAGCCCAATGCACTTTTTTAATCAATTTTATAGATATTACCATACTAATTAATCCAGAAAAAATAGCTACAACAGCCACTTTAACACCTCTAAAATATAGTTATAATAAAAGTTAGTCTTCCTTACTTATCGTTTAGTATTTATTATATCATTATTAACCTTAAATAAAATTATACTCTATCTAAGTTCATATGAAAATTATTTTTTAAATATTCTTTATTATTTCCGATTATTAACGATTAAAGTCATTTAATTTGAAATTTCTAATTTAATCTATTATTTTCTATATTTTGCATTTTGGAAAACTTATGCTATAATCGAATAAAAAAGTATGCAATCGATTTTATTTAAATTAATATAATTTAGTAAAAATCATAAATTTTTTTATGAAATCGAATACAAGGAGAAATAAAATTGAAGAACAATGAATTTAAAGTTCGATATGATGAAATAGCAAAATTAGCGGGTGTTTCCAAAAGTACCGTCTCTAGGGTTTTTAATCATCCTGAAAAAGTTTCGGAGGCTACTAAACAAATTATTTATGATGTTGTTAACAAACTTAACTTTCGTCCTAATGTAGTTGCAAGAAGTTTGAGACTAAAAAAAACAAATACAATTGGAATGGTAATCCCAGATATTACCAACTCTTTTTTTTCTGAGCTAGTAAAAGGAGTTCAAATAAAAGCTCATAAAAATAATTATACGATTTTTATAGGTAATTCTCTTGAAAATGACGATATGGAAAATGAAATTATTCAAGGATTTTTAAGTCGTAAAGTTGATGGATTAATAATAGTTACTACTTCAACATTTCCAAAATATTTAAATGAGTTAAATATCCCCACAATTTTTGTTGATAGATTGATTAGTGATGATTCATTTCCTCAAATTACTAGTGATAATGAAAAAGGAGGTTATATAGGGTTAAAATATTTAATTTCAAAAAGAAGAAAAAATATATTAGTTGTTCATGGCCCACTAAAATTCACTAATATTCCAAAAAGATTAGAAGGTTGTAAAAAAGCTTGTGAAGAATATAATAGACTAAATCCTCATGAAAAAGTAACTATGGATACCTATGAGCTTTCAAAAGTTTCGATTAATGCAGGTGAATATGCAGGTACTCTCATTTTAAAAAACATTGATAAATATGACGCAATATTTGCTTTAAGTGATCTTCTTGCTTTAGGAATTCTTAAAAAAATTAAAAAATATATAAAAATAGGCCAGGAAATATCGCTGTTAGGATATGATGATATTAAAGAAGACAGGTTTGTTGATCCAGAATTAAGCACTATTCGTCAAGATAAATTTGGAATGGGAAAAATTGCTTTTGACTTCGTTTTTAGTATGTTAAAAGGGGAAAAATTAATAAAAAATAAAATTTTTTTATCGGTCAAAGTGGTAGAAAGAATGAGCTCTTAAAATAAGTGGAGGTGGTAATATGTGCGTTGTGTAGTTTTTAGATTTTAAGAAGTAAGTTAAATTGTATGTCTTGGAATTTCTAAACTGAGTATTACTATTATACGAGGAGGAATGTAAAATGAAAAAAACTGTTTTAATGATAGTGTTACTAACGATTAGTTTTTCCCTATTTGCATGGAATGCTTTAGAAGGAACCGAAACTGTTGTAGCAGAAAAACCATACAAAATTGCTGCTCTGTTGAAAACTTTACAAAATCCATTTTGGGTTAGTATGAGAGATGGCCTTATGGAAGAAGCTGAAAGGCAAGGGATTACGCTTGATGTTTATGCTGCTCAAACTGAGAGTGACATTGCTGGTCAATTAGCTATTATGGAATCTATCGTTCAAAAAGATTATGATGCAATACTTTTTGCTCCTATAACTCCTACTAACCTTATTCCAGCTATCGTTAAAGCAAATAAAAAGGGTATTGTAGTTGCTAATTTAGATGCAGCAATAGATACCAAAAAACTAAATGAAGCAGGTGGAAATATTGTTGGCTTTGTTTCGACTAATAATTATAACGTGGGAAAAATGGCTGCGGAATACATAGCAAATTTAATAAAAGACGGTGAAGTAGCTGTAATAGAGGGAATATCAGGAGAAGTATCCAGCGAAAACAGAAAAAATGGGTTTTTAGATGGTATAAAAAATTATCCGAATATTAAAGTTGTTTCTGTACAACCGGCTAATTGGGATAGGCTAAAAGCTTTAGATGTTGCAACAAATATGCTAACAGCCTTTCCCAATTTAAAAGCTATATATGCATGCAATGATACTATGGCTTTAGGAGCTTCCCAAGCTGTGATTAATTCAGGAAAAAGCGGAAAAATTCATGTTGTTGGAACTGATGGAATCCCAGAAGCAGTAGAAGCAGTTAAAAATGGAAGAATAAGTGCAACTATAGCTCAAGATCCTGCAGGGATTGGCATTGCTACGTTGAGAACAGCTATATTTACTCTAAATGCTATGGATGGAGAAGTTCCAGCGCAATTAATTACAAAATAATTTTTTATTCTTTCAATGGGAGGTTTCAATCTCCCATTGAATAAGATAAAAATAAAATATTATTTATTATACTAAGATATCTCTTTAGAGAAGAAAATTTTGAAAATCTATGATTTATATTGATTCTGAGATGAAGTGTACTTTTTTTCATGACTACAAGTATCAAATACATTACAAAAAAACACAGTTAATCAAAATTAGACACCTACTTTAGAAACGAATAAAACAGAGACTAACTTGAAGTTAAAAAAGTAAAATAGAGGATAAAAATGACTAAAATTCGAGTTAAGAAGTATTTTAAAAAAAATTTAAAACTAAAATATTAATAAAACCTCGATTTAAAATTTTTAAAGATAAAGATAGTGACAATAATGATTTAGGAGGACTTTTATGGGAAATAATATAATTTTGAAAGCAGTTAATATTACAAAAATATTCCCAGGTGTAACGGCCTTAAATAATGTTAATTTTGATATTAGAGAAGGTGAAATTCATTCGTTGGTTGGAGAAAATGGTTCCGGCAAGTCTACCCTTATAAAAATAATTAGCGGTGTTTATCAACCTACTTCCGGAGAAATTTACATAAGTGGCCAAAAAGTTGATCATTTAAATCCTATAAAAGCTAAAGAATTAGGTATATCAGTTGTTCATCAAGAATTAAGCCTTATCAACACTCAATCTGTGGTAGAAAGTTTTTATTACCCGCAAATAACTTTAAGTAATGGATTTTTGAATTGGAAAAAGATGAAACGTGATATTTCACAGTTTTTAAAAGATTTAAATATTGAAATTAATATTGAAGAAAAAGTTGGCCGTTTACCAATAGGGAAAAAGCAATTATTAGAAATTGCAAGGGCTGTCTATTACAATTCTAAAGTTATTTTGTTAGACGAACCGACTTCTTCTTTAAGTGAAAATGAAATATGGAAACTTTTCGAAATAATATCAAAACTAAAAACTAAACAAGTCTCTATAGTTTACATATCTCATAAAATAAATGAAGTATTAGAAATTTCAGATAGAATTACTGTCTTAAAAGATGGTAGGATTACTAATCAAATGAAAAAGGAAGAAGCATCTGTTGAAAAAATCATCTCAAGTATGGTCGGAAAAACATTAAATTTTAAGTATTCTAACCCTGAAGAACTTCAAAAAATAAAAAATAGTAGACCTCACTTTAAAGATAAAAAAATTTTATTAAAATTCGAAAATATAAGTAATAAAAAAGATCTTAAAAACATTTCTTTAGAAGTTAGGAAAGGAGAGATTCATGGATTCTTTGGTGTAATAGGATCTGGAAGAACAGAGACAATAAAGTCTGTCTTAGGAATTAATGACTTAAAATCAGGAAAGATAATTTTTGAAGACAAGGAAGTGAGATTTAGATCTCCTTATTCTGCTTTAAAAAATGGAATAGCATATGCAACTGAAAACAGAAGAGAAGAAGGGCTAATATTCACTTTTGATTTTAAAAGTAATATCTCTTTAGTTAAATTCAATAAAGAAGATAGAAAATTTATTGATTTTAACTTAGAAAAAAGTTTAGCAAATGAAGCGATAAAAAAGTTTGAAATTAAAATACCTTCTGTATCATCTGGAGTTAGAGAATTAAGTGGAGGAAATCAACAAAAAGTTGTCATCAGTAAATATTTTTTATCTCATCCAAAATTATTAATTCTTGATGAGCCTACTAAAGGAATAGATGTAGGCGCAAAAGAAGAAATATATAGGTTTATTTTTGATTTAGCTAATTCGGGTATAACAGTTATTCTAATTTCTTCTGAATTGCCAGAAATTATGATGCTATGTGATAGAGTAACAATATTTAAATCTGGAAAAACTATTTCCACCTTTAATCTTAACGAAGTCACTGAGGAGGACATTTTAAAAAGTGCTACTGCATAAAATCTAACATGGAGGGAAAAAAATGGAAAGTTCAAAAAAAGAGCAAGAAACAAAAATCTTTGACTTTTCCAAATTTTGGGAAAAATTTGGAACTTTAAGCATTCTTTTATTTTTAATTATATTATTTTCATTAATGTCACCATTTTTTTTCACTTGGAGTAACTTAACACAAATAATAGTTCAATCGTCAATTTTTATGCTTATAGGTATGGGTGAGTTATTTGCAATATTAACTGCAGGAATAGATTTATCAGTAGGTTCAATTTTAGCTCTAACAGGTGTAGTTACAGCAAAGCTAATGGTAACAGGTATACCTATATGGCTATCTATAATTATTGGAATATTTGTTGGAGCTTTATTGGGTGCTATAAATGGTTTATTAGTTGCCCTTACTGGTTTACACCCTTTTATAATCACATTAGGAACAATGAATATTTATAGAGGATTAACGTTAGTTCTAACGGATGCTAGACCCATTTTTAATTATCCCTATGAATATAACTTGATTTTTTCGGGATCTTTTTATGGAATCCCAAATATTTTAATTATAGTAGCTGTAACAGCCCTTATATTTGCTGTATTTACAAAGTATACAACTTGGGCTCGAAATATTTATGCTTTAGGCGGAAATAAAGAAGCGGCTTGGTTAAGTGGAACGCGAATTAAGTTAACTACAATTTTAGCTTTTACGCTATCTGGTCTTTTAAGTGGAATAGCTGGATTAGCAATGATAGCAAGGGTTGGGGCTGCAGAACCTCTTTCGGGATCAGGATATGAATTATTTGCCATTGCTTCTACCGTTATAGGAGGTACAAGCTTTTTTGGAGGAGTGGGAAATGTAGTAGGAACTTTACTAGGAGCGTTAGTTATTGGAGTTATAAATAACGCTTTAAATATTTTTAATGTTCCTACATTTTATCAACAAATTCTTACAGGCTTAATAATTGTATCTACTGTTTATGCGAATAAAGTTTTAATAAGAAGAGGTGAATAATAATGTCTTTACTTTTTTCTGCTTCAGTTATGTGCATGGATTTTTCTAATTTGAGTAATCAACTAAAAGAGATAGAAGAAATAGGAATAAATCGCTTACATTATGACATTATGGATGGGAAATTTGTACCTAACATTACTTTAGGCTTTGATATGATCAAAGATATTACCAAGATAAGTACTTTGCCTATAGATGTTCATCTTATGATAGAAAATCCCTCAAAATTTATAAATATTCTTAAAAATTATCAAGTAGATTCAATTACATTTCACGTTGAAAATACTATTAATGAAGCTTTTAGAATTGTAGAACTAATTCATAATAATAATATTAAAGCTGGAATTGCTCTTTCTCCTTTAACTCCTATTACATTAATAGAACTTATTTTAGGAAGATTAGATTTTATAACCATTATGACTGTAGACCCCGGCTTTGCTGGCCAACAGTTTATTCCAGAAACTTTGAAAAAAATTGATTTTTTAAGAAATGTAAAAGAAAAGAATAATTATAGTTATTCCATAATGATTGATGGTTCTGTAAATCTTAAAACACTCCCAACAATAATGAAACATTTGCCTGATATCTTAATCTTAGGTAATTCTGGATTATTTGGTAATCCTGAAGGTTTAAAAGCCACTTTTTATAAAATAACTAATATACCAGAGGTGAAAAATAACTATGGAGCTAAATAATTTTTTTTCTTTTTTTGATTGGAAATATTTGCAATTAGAAGCCCCAACTGATATATACATAAAGAAAATGAGTGAAATAAAGGAACATTTTTTAGATCAAAAGACAGTTTCTTTTATTCTAAAGCAAAATAAAGACCCTATCTTATATAAAGTTGAAAAATTTGAACCTGAAAAAAAACCAGGTGATTTGGTTTTTAGCATGACAACAATTTTTCCAGGCACAATAGGAAAAGAATTTTATTTTACTCAAGGACATTATCATCAAAATAATTATGCCGAATATTATATTTGTATAAAGGGAGAAGGTTTATTATTACTTAAAGATAATGAAAAAGAAGAAATTTATAATTTTTATGCTGGTAGTATTGTTCATATTAAACCTAATTTCGCTCATAGAGTAGTAAATATTAAAAATGAAACTTTAAAATTTTTATCTGTTTATCCGATAGATGCCGGTTTTAACTACCAAAAAGTTTTACAAGAAGGTGGATTTTCAACAAAAGTCTTAAAAAAAGATAATAGTGACAAATATGAACTTATAGGAGGATCTATTAATGTCAGTAATTATCTTTGACATTGGTGGCACAAAAATTGCTTATGGTATCGTCACTGAAAAACATGAAGTTCAAAATTTTAATATCATAGCAACTAAAAATGTTTACTCAAATATTTTAAGTTTTGTAGTTAATGTTATCCGCGATTTATCTTTTGAAAACGCAGATTTAAAAGGCATTGCTATAGGTATACCCGGAACTATAGATTATCAAAGCAATAAAATAATATCTTGTCCAAATTTAAAAGTTCTTAATAACATAAATTTATCAGAATTAATTTATCAAAAAACAGGTTTCCCCACATTAGTAAGTAGAGATGTAAATTTTAGTATTTTAGCTGAACATGCCTTAGGGGCAGTTAAAGATATAAGGAATGTATTAGGAATATTTATAGGCACAGGATTAGGAGCAAGCTTACTAATCAACGGTAAAATTTTTTTAGGAAGTCACGGAGTTGCTTCTGAATTGGGACATATTTATTATCCTAAAGGTCAAAAAGAAATTTGTGAATGTGGAAATATAGACTGTGTAGAACTTTATGCCTCTGGAAAAAGTTTGGAAAAGCGAGCAAAAATGTTTAAAGAAAAATTTAATAAGAATCTTTCTCAGGATAATTATTTTACTTTTTTTGATGAGAATTGGAAAAAAGAAGTTGATTCATTTATAGAAGCTCTTAGTTTTAGTATTTCAACATTTGTTAATATTATAGATCCAGAAGTAGTATTAATTGGAGGTGGGGTATCTCAAGCAAACGGTTTTCCATGGAACGAGCTTTTAGAAAAAACTATGCAAAAAATAAGAAAACCTTTACCTTATGAAAGAATTAAGTTTAGAAAAGCTGAATTGACTTACCGAGAGAATCTTATTGGAGGATATGTTTATTTTAAAGACGAACTTTTTAATCAGATAGAAGGTAAATAATTAATTCATCTACTTTACTCCCATAACACCACCGTACGTACCGTTCGGTATACGGCGGTTCAATAGAGTTAATGGACTGATGAATATTGTAGGCTGATTGATGGCAGTCCTGATTTCTTAAGATATTTATTGGTAAGGGCCTTCGCAAGGATTGGGCTACCTGCAATTCGCCAGTAGCTCTTCCTTGTGTTGGCATATTCCCAAGCCTTTGGGTTCGGTATGCCAAGGGATACAAGGTTATCGTGTTTTGTTTTGATTCTTTTCCACTGTTTCCAAAAGCACATCCGTACCCTTCTTCTTACCCACATATCCAATGTTTTGGCAATTCTGCCCATATCCGCAATGCCAAAGTAATTTACCCATCCTACAATGATTTGTTTTAACTTTTCCATTTTCTGGCTTATACTCATAGCATTGCTTCTACCGGTTATTTGCTTGAGTTTCTGCTTGAATTTGGCAACGGATTTGGGGTGGACTCTTACTCCAATCCCATCTTACTTTTGGTAGAAAGAAAACCCAAGATATTTTCTTATTCAACCAACATACGATAGTTTAAAACCTCACCCCCTGTGCTATCAGATATTTTCGAATCTCTGTTTTGTCTCGGTAATACTCTTCTATCAATTTCAGGTACTCTTTGATCAAGGTTACTCCCTTTTCTAAACTCCTGGCCATCAAATGTGTCGGTATGTTGTACAGATACAGTATCAGCACCGATTCAAACGTTCCTACATAGTTATCCACCGCTTTCGGTGAGTGATGTGTTATCCTTGCTATCTCCTTCACCGAGTAACCTTCCAAATGTAACCTGACTATGATATCTTTGTGAGTCATGCTTCTTCCCGCATCTAATATCGTACCTGGTGTCGGTACCACTATGTTGTGTTCGTTTTGGAATGTTCGTATCAGTTCTGATATCCTTGTTGAACTTATTTGAAATATCCATTGCAGTTCCATCATCGTCAACAGTCCATTCTGTTTGTAAGCCTCAAAACATACCCGTATTATTCGCTTTTTTAAAAGGTTCAAAGCTTCGGGGACGTTTGTAGGTATCCTTTTCATCTCTTCCTGTGTTAATACGGTTATTACCACGGGGGCTAACCTTCTAAATCGTGTCGCAACCTCTTGGGATAGGTACGCCCTGACATGCGTTACCAGTAATACCATCTCACCACTTTTCAGACTTTCCGTTCTTGGACAACACAGGTTACGTAACAGAATCACATCTTCAACTAGATGTTTGGACACGTTTTTACCTAGCCCCGTTTCTTCACTCACCATTTTGATTAACCTTTGATTCACTCTTTCAGGTGCCGATATGTCAGGTGTCTCCATTCTTTCTTTCGGTTGTTTTGGATTGATTTTACGTATGAACTCGTCCCATCTTTTACTATCCGTTTCATCAAAATTGTTCGGTTGTTTTTTCAACCCTTCCGTGTACGTTGTTGGTCCGCTTCTCTTCGCATAACTCCATGGGTTAATTATCCTCATCATCTCTTCTTTACTTACCGCCACATCGATTTCTTCGGTCTTTTCCATGATTTCCTTCTCAATCAACCTTCTACAATCGTTGAAGGTTTCTCCTTCGTATATAGGTTCTAGATAACTGGGTTTGAAAAGAGGTAACGTGATTTGTTTTTTTCCTTTTTTAAGATACATCTCAAAAGGTTTAACCCTACTTATTCCTACCGCTTTTTCCGCCTTGGTTATCTCTTCGTTTATCCGTTTAACTAACATGGTGGCTATCCGTGATTCTTTTCCGAAATCGTATCTCCTTGCCAGATACTGTACCTGGTAATTTTCAACCGTTCTTTCTTCTAAAGGTCCATATATCTCTCGCCTGTTAACCATCTTAAAGACTTCCTTTTTTTTTATCCCCCTGGTTTCGGTAAAATATCTGTTCTAAATGGTGGTATCTAAAGGCGTATTCGGGAGCCGCATACCGATTTATCAATTCTATGTAACTGTCTATTAGTTTTTTTGATCGTTTCGTTATTTTCCTTATCATCGCTGGTGGCATCCCTTTTTTCGTCAGCATCCATACCGTTGCAAACTCTTTTATGTAATCTTCTATCGCTTCGTAGGAATGTCCCGTCTTGTTCACTATCTCTGTTTCTGTATACATTTGCATGTACAGACTTATTATTTCTTTTTTGTGTGCGATCCCTCGACCTATGTCACATTCGCTTCCCCTCAATGGAATCACTATCTTGGGATTGGATTTGACCATCCTTCTTAAAGATTCAACGTTTATCCCCATTAGATAAGATAAGTCTGCATACGTTAGGTATCCTCCGCTTTTTTTGGCTTGGATAGTGTACCTCAATATCCTTTCAAATTTTATTTCTCGTAACCTGTTCAAATCACGGTTGTTTTCCGTTTCTCCCATCTCTTCGTCGTTTATGTAATCTATCGTTACACCTATGAGTTTGCATTCTTTTAGTGCTTTACCTGCAGGTTCCCCTGCCGCTACCGCCCAGTAGATTACTTGGTTATCTTTCCTTTGGTTTTTCAACTTTTCTTTTATCTCTTCTACCAATTCAACTACCGCTCTTGTCTTTATCGGCGAGAAGTTGAAATCTTGTGTCAGTACTTTTTTTAAACTTTGAATATCATTGGGTTTTTCTTCGTAATCAGGATATTTGGAGACGAACCTTTTTATATCCTTTTTCGGTATCTCTTTTGCTACTTCAATCCATTGTTTTTTTTCTTCGTCATTTCTAAGCTGTCCCTTTTTAACTACCGTTGCAAATTCAGCGAGTATTTCTTTGAATTTTGTATCTGACATACCCACTTCTTTTCTTGCTTTTATTGTATCTTTTTTCGAGAAGTACCTCTTTAGTAACCACGTCGAACAGTACATCCCTTTTTTCTCCCTTTCTTTTGCACTTAACCCCCTTGTCGGAACGCACAATCCCATACTTCTCAACTTTTGGAGTCTCCCCCTCAGAGATGTTGGGGTTATGTTTAATATATAACTTATCTGTTTTGATGAGATTAGCGAGTCTTGTTTTTCACTTTCTTCTATCAGCCTTATTATCCTGTTCAACTGCATAGCACTTATTCCAAACTCTATCTCTACTTCTAAATCGTCTATATGAAACGGTGTGACTTTTATCCTTTTACCTTTTTTGGTTAGATAACCTCTTGCAAACGACTCTTTCGTTTCTGCACCTTTTATTATTATTTGGTTAGGATTGCGGATTTCTACATCTTGCGATACGTATTCAACCAGTATCTTCGATAATAACTCAGACTCTATCTCACTTAATCCTAAATTTCCCCTCAACTCTCCCCTTATTTGGTTCTCAAGCGTCTTATTCTCGGCACAACTAACCTGGTATTTGAGCTTTTGCCTGTACTCTTTACTTCCCCCCATAGTTAGCCCTCCTCAAATTTGGATAAATCGATTATACCATACACTCATCTATATCTCGATATGAGGTATCCTTTCCCTTGAAGAGGACCTCTGACTTCACATATCTCGTCTATCAATTCGCATAATCACCCCTCATAGAGATTGGAGAAAAATGAAAGAAATGGTAAAATAAAATAAGGGGTGAGAATATGAAAAAGAAAATGGGTTCAAAAGTACAAAAAATCTAATTATGATGATTCTGTGTTTAAAACCAAAAAAGGAAGAACTAAGTCTATGATTTCTGATTACTCAAAGATTCCTCCGATCATTTATGAATCAGCCGGAATAATTAGGTCTGATGATTCCAACAATTCTAATGATTCTGCTTATCTTAAAAGGAAACTCAATTATTATGAAAAGATACTTCTTGAAAAAGAATTACAGTTAAGAATAGTGCAAGATGAAGTAGAACTTTTAAAAAAAAATATGAACCACAAGTGAATTATACAGATATTGGTAAATTGATTCTTATTATTAAATACAAAAATTATGGTGTTTGCCTGAGTTATCTTCTGGATTATTTTCATATGAGTTCAAGCTCTTTTTACTTCAAAACAAGGTTGTTCTTTGTTGTTGAGACTATCAAGGCTAAACCAAAACAAAAAAGATTCGTAGGGTTCTCTTATACTATCAATGGTCAAATTGTTGAGGATGAACGTATTAAAAAGATTATAATTTCAATTTATTCTAATAATAATCCAAACGATCCAACTTTTTACTTTAAATCTCTTGGAGATAAGAAGTTATCTGTAGTCTTTAAGAACCAACTTGGAATAATTGTTAACCACAAAAAGATTTACAGATTAAGAAAAGAACTAGGCTTTGTTAGAGCTTACAGAAACCATTTCAAACATCCAAAGAAAAGGCCAAATAATCATGAAATAGATGCTCCCAATAGATTCTGGGAAGGAGACATTAAATTTATTCCTACAACGAAAGATGGCTTTGTTCCCATACTGGATATTATTGATGCTTTTGATAAGACGATAGTTTCTTCACAGATAGGACACTCAAGTAAATCAAAAGATTTTATCAAAGCTGTTTACAACGGTATTTCATACAGAAAAGCTGACCCTAAAAAACTCATAATAAGAACAGACAATGGCCCTCAATTCAAATCAAAAGCAACTAAATCATTTATGGATGAAATGGAAATAACTCATGAGTTTGGATACAAGAACAATCCTAATTCACAAGCATTCATTGAATCACACCATTCAAGCCTTGAAAGAGAGTTTGTTCAACTGAATTCTTTTGAAAATATTGAAGATGTTTTTCAAGCTTACAACGCATATATGTTCTTTTATCATAACTTAAGACCACATGGTTCTTTGAATTATATGACACCGAGTGAATTTAGTAGAATCTTTTCTGATGATAATAATTGTTTTAATTCCAAAACCATTTTTGTGAAAAAGTAAGATTTCTTTATTTATTCTCCAATAACAGGGGGTGAGGCCGATTCGTCTGCTCCTTCTATCTTTTCCCACTCTTTGATATTTTCTTTTATCTCTTTGTACCTCTTTTCTTCATACTTTCCTAGACTCCACAGTACCCTTTGCTTTACACTTCCTTTTTCCCGGTAACTTTCAACTATATTCATATACCTGTTGTTGCCTGATTTGTTAGTTCTAACGAACATCTCTTCTCTTTAAACCATCATATATATACAATCCTGACTTTGACAGTTACATGAATGTAATATTCTTAAAATAGGCATGAATATTTGAAAAGATTCGATTTTGCCTTTTCTTTTTTTATTGAAAGTGTCATCACATCGTGTGTTTTTCCTTTGTTTATCAGCGTTTTAATCTTTCCCTTGGCTTTGTTTCGCTCTAACTGTTTTACCTCCTTAGGGTTTCACTGCATCTTTAGCTTGGTCTCAAACTCTTGGGACGGTGTTATTATCTTTGG